>JBBIJM010000094.1:0-8594 GCA_037445955.1 Syntrophobacterales bacterium | reverse complement strand
TCGATGTCTTCTTTCCCTTCTGCGGATGTTTAAATCATTTTACGCGCTGGTCAAGATAATTAAGTGTTATGTCCCCCGAATTCCCGCGACCCGCCCGCTTCCCGGAGTCGCTTATCCTGCCTGGCAGATTTCTTATCAGTTTTCATCACCCATTAAACACTTTGACAGAGATGATTCCCCGTATTATAGACAAATTCCCTGCCCGTCGGAAGGGCCGGGCGAAGGATAACAAATGCGCAGGCTGATCAAAAGAACCTCCAGAAAGGCCGGTCTCCCTCCGGGCACCCTGGTCCATATCGGGGAGGGGAAGAAGGAGAAAACCTCAGTCACCGTCATCGAATATAACGGCGACGGTTTCCGGGAGAAGGAACTGGCCGATTTCGAGACCTGCTACCTGTTCCCCCCGGAACCGACGGTCACCTGGATTAACGTCGTGGGCATTCAGGAGGTGGCGGTATTGGAAAAGCTGGGGGATTGCTTTGCCATCCACCCTCTGGCCCTGGAGGACATCCTCAATACGGAGCAGCGGCCCAAGGTGGAAGATTACGGCGCAGACCTTTTCCTCGTGGCCAAGCTCCTTTCCTACAATGAAAAGACCGACGAAGTGGAGGCGGAGCAGGTGAGCCTCATCCTCCGCCCGAATGCCCTGATCTCCTTTCAGGAGAAGGAAGGAGACGACTTCGTATCCGTCAGGGAGCGGCTCCGGTCGGGCAAGGGGCGCTTGAGAAAAATGGGGGTTGATTATCTCGTCTACACCCTGCTTGACATGATGGTGGATAGATATTTCGTCGTCCTGGAAAAGCTGGGCGAACGCCTCGAGGCACTGGAGGAAAGGCTCCTCTCGGATCCGACTGCCGCTACGGTGAGGAAGATCCAGCATTTAAAAAAGGAGATGCTCCTCCTTAGAAAATGGGTCTGGCCCTTGCGGGAGGTAATCAGCAGCCTGGAAAGGGGGGACTTTGCCGTAATCCATAAGGACACCAGGGTTTACCTCCGGGATGTCTATGATCATACGATCCAGGTGATGGAGGCAGTCGAGATCTATCGGGACATGCTCTCGGGAATGCTCGACATCTATCTCTCGAGCATTAACAACCGGCTGAGCGCGGTGATGAAGATGCTTGCCATCATCGCCACCATCTTCATGCCCCTTACCTTTCTGGCCGGGCTTTACGGAATGAACTTCAAGTATATGCCCGAACTGGATTGGCGTTTCGGCTATCCCCTTGTCTTGCTCGTCATGGCCGGGGTAGCCCTGTTTATGCTTGCCCTGTTTAAGAAGAAGAAATGGATCTGACGAAGGACTTAATTTCAAGAATAAGGAGGAACAGCATGAAAAAGGTCACGTTTTGGTTTATCATCGCAGCGATTTTGATCTTTGTCCTGCCTGCCCCGTCGCCGGCCCAGGGAACCGAGGTCATCAAGCTGCGGGCGGCCAACTATCTGCCCGTCACCCATCCCATGTCTCTCCTTTCCGCCTGGTTCTGTGACGAGGTCAAGAAAAGGTCCAAAGGCCGGGTGGAGATCGCCTATCATCCTGCGGGAACCCTGGTCTCGCCGGTCAAGATGTTCGACGGGGTGGTCACCGGCATCACCGATCTCGGGTTCTCCCACATCCAGTACAACCGGGGGAAATTTCCCGTTTTTGAGGTTTTTGATCTGCCCCTCGGGTTCCCCAGCGGCTGGGTGAGCACCCAGGTGGCGACGGAGTTCTATGAGAAGTTCAAACCGAAGGAATGGGACGACGTCCACATCCTTTATCTGACCCCGTCCGCCCCGTTGATCCTCCAGCTCCTGAACAAGCCGGTTAGGACCCTGGAAGATCTGAAGGGTCTCAAGATCAGGGCGACCGGGCAGCTTGCGGATATAATCAAGCTCTTAGGCGGCGTTCCCGTGCCCTTGCCGATGCCCGATGTGTACGAGGCCTTAAGAAGGGGCGTCATCGACGGCGTGTCCGTCAGCGTTTCCTCGCTCAAACACTGGAAGTTCGGCGAGGTGACCAAGTTCGTCACCCCCTACTGGCAGTTAGGGACCACCATCACGTTCTATTTCGTTATGAACAAGAGAAAATGGGCCGCCCTCCCGGCGGACCTCCAGAAGATATTTACCGAGGTGGCCGCGGAGACCAGGGAGAAACAGGCGGTCCTGTGGGATGAGATGGACGTGGAGGGGCGGGATTTCTTTACCTCCTTGGGCGGGCAGATAACCCATCTATCCGACGCCGAGGCGGCAAGATGGATCAAGGCCGTCGAACCGGTTATCGCCGATTACAAGAAGACCATGGTCGCAAAAGGACATAAAGAGGCCGAAGTGGACGGCTGGATTAAATTCATCAGAGACCGGAACGACTACTGGCTTAAGGAGCAGAAACGAAGAGGGCTGCCCTTCGTTTTCTAGGATCAGGCTGTCAAACCACGCCCCCGCCGTTTTCCCGGCGGGGGCATCTTTCAAAATGAGTATCCCGATGATGATTACCCCGCTAAATCTCCTGCAGCAGGCAGGCAAGTACTTGAATTATCTGGCCGGCGCGGCCCTCACCTTTATGATGCTCCTGACCGTGGGCGACGTCCTGTTGAGGGCTGGCGGGCGGCCAATCGTCGGAACCTACGAAATAGTCGCCCTGACCCTGGCGGCGGTCATCGGCTTCGGCATCCCCCAGACCTCTCTCGAAAGAGGTCACATCAACATGGATTTTCTCTTGGAGAAACTGCCCCTTACCGTCAGGCGGGCGCTCGATACGGCCACCAGGTTGATCTGTTTTTCCCTCTTTGCCTTAATCGGTTACAATCTCCTTGAGATGGGGGCCTCATACAGAATATCCGGCGAAATGACCGCCACGGTCCGGCTGCCTTTTTATCCGGTGGCTTACGGACTTGCGTTTTGCTGCTTCCTGGAATGCCTCGTATTTCTTTCGGAAATAGCCAGGATATGGAGGAAACCCAATGAATGAGATAACCGTCGGTATCTTGGGCATTGTGGTTTTGCTTTTCCTCTTTGTCACCGGAATCGAGCTCTGCTTTGCCATGGCCCTCGTGGGATTTGCCGGTTTTGCCTATCTCAACGGGTTTCCCGCGGCCGTAAGCCTCCTGTCCCGGGATGTCTTTGAGGTGATCACCAACTACGGATACTCGGTCTTTCCCTTATTTATTCTTATGGGGCAAATCGGTTTCAACGCGGGCATCGCCTCCGGTCTCTATAAGGCGGCGCATCGCTTCGTGGGCCATGTCCCCGGAGGTCTGGCCATGGCTACGGTCATGGGGGCCACGGCCTTCAAAACCATCTGCGGCTCTTCCGCGGCTACCTCGGCAACCTTCGCCAGCGTCGCCATCCCCGAGATGGACCGCTACGGCTATGACAAGAAGCTCTCCACAGGCATCGTGGCCACCGTCGGAACCCTCGGGGTAATCATCCCCCCCAGCGTGACCCTCATCATCCTGGGAATTATCACGGAGCAGTCAATCGGTCAGCTCTTCCTGGCCGGGATCATCCCGGGGCTTATCATCACCGTTCTTTTCATCGGCATCATCTACCTCTGGGCGAAACTGGACCCGGCAATCGCCCCCCGTTCGGAACGTTCGAGTTGGAAGGAAAGGGCAAGATCCCTTCCGGAGGTCTTCTGGGTTACACTGGTGTTTTTCCTGGTGGTAGGCGGGATCATGCAGGGCTTCTTTACCCCCACCGAGGCGGGGGCAGTCGGGGCGTTTGCCGTGGTTATCCTTGCCCTGGCCAAACGGGGGCTCGGCTTCAAGAGTTACGTCCTGTCCCTCGAGCAGTCCCTCCGAACGACGGTAATGCTGATCATGCTCATTGCCGGATCGACGGTCCTGGGACATTTCATCGCCGCAACCCAGATCCCCCAGGTCACCGCCGAATGGGTGGCGGGGATCAACGTCAACCGTTACGCAATCATGATCATCATCGGCCTGATCTACCTGATCGGCGGCTCTTTCATAGACGATCTGGCCTTCATCATCCTGGCCACCCCCATCTTCTATCCCGCCGTCCTTAAGCTCGGGTTCGACCCGATCTGGTTCGGGATCTTCATCTGCGTGGTGGCCATGATCGGGGTGGTCATCCCGCCGGTGGCCATTTGTGTCTTTGTGGTAAAGAATATTACCAAGATCCCCATGGGCGTAATCTACAAAGGGGTACTCCCCTTTCTGGCCGCCCTGGTTCTCGTGGGGGGGCTGCTCTTTATCTTCCCCGATCTTGCCCTCTTTCTGCCCAAGGTTTTTTACAGATGAAAGATCGCAAAGGCAACCGGCCCCGGGTAAAACACCCGGGGCCTTGCCCCCTGCAGCCAAAGAGAACCAATGGCAAATACCCCGACGTCCTTATCCTTTTCGGCGCCAGGAGCATCCGGCTCTTCGCCTACGGGGCGCTTTCCGTCGTCTTGGCCCTGTACCTGGTTGAGGTAGGCTTGAGCGAGGCCGAGGTCGGGGTTCTTTTCGCCCTGACCCTGGCCGGCGACGCCGGCATCTCCCTCTGGATCACGACCAGGGCCGACCGGATCGGCAGGAAGCGGATGCTTATTCTGGGCGCCTGTCTCATGATCCTGGCGGGGGTCGTCTTCAGCGTTACCGGCAACCCGATAATGCTTTTAATCGCGGGAATCATCGGCGTTATCAGCCCGAGCGGCAACGAGATCGGCCCCTTTCTCTCCCTCGAACAGGCCGCCCTCACCGAGCTCCTTCCCGGGCAGAGGCGGACGAGGGCCTTCGCCTGGTACAATCTCGCCGGATCCCTCGCCACCGCCCTCGGGGCGCTGGCCGGCGGGGTTCTCTGCCAGCTTTTGATCAGCCGGGGAGTCCCCGCGCTTACGGCCTATCGCACGGTGATCCTGGGGTATGCGGCCTGCGGGGCAACCCTGGCGGTTATTTTCCTCTTTCTTTCGGAAGAGGTGGAAGCGGCGACCGAAATTGATCCCGCCTGCCGACGCACTTTAGGGCTCCATAAATCAAAAGGGATCGTAATGAGACTAAGCGCCCTTTTCGCCCTCGACGCCTTCGCTGGCGGGTTTGTGATCCAGAGCCTGATTATCTACTGGTTTCACGTCAAATTCGGGGTCGGAGCGGACATCCTCGGGGGCATCTTCTTCGGCGCGAATATCCTGGCCGGCTTCTCGGCCCTTCTTGCCGCCCGGATCGCCTCCCGGATCGGCCTGATCAATACGATGGTCTTCACCCACATCCCGTCGAACGTGCTTCTGATCCTGGTGCCGTTCATGCCCAATCTTGCCCTGGCCATTACCGTGCTCCTTCTTAGGTTCAGCATCTCCCAGATGGACGTTCCCACCCGCCAGTCCTACACGATGGCGGTGGTCGCCCCGGACGAACGGTCGGCGGCCTCCGGCGTCACCGCCATTGCCCGGTCCATAGGGGCCTCGATCTCTCCGGCGATGACCGGCTTCCTCCTGGCCTCTCCCGCCCTCTTAAGCGCGCCGTTTATCATCGCAGGCGGGCTTAAGATCATCTACGACCTCTTGCTTTATAAAAGCTTCCGGAAGGCGGATTTGAGGTAAACCACCCTCTTCTTAGATTATGCAAGATCGAAGCGATCCAGGTTCATCACCTTGGTCCAGGCCGCGACAAAATCATCGACAAACTTCCTCTCCCCGTCGGCGCATCCGTAAACCTCGGCGATGGCCCGAAGCTGGGAATTGGAGCCGAAGATCAGGTCTACCCTGGTGCCAGTCCACTTGAGCTCGCCCGTTGAGCGATCGCGGCCCTCGAACAGCTCGGCGTTTTCCGAGGTCGCCTTCCACGTCGTGCCCATGTCCAGCAGATTAACGAAAAAGTCGTTGGTTAAGGTCTCGGGCCGTTTGGTGAAGACGCCGTGCTTCGACCCGCCTGAGTTCGCACCCAGGACCCGCATGCCGCCGATGAGAACGGTCATCTCCGGCGCCGTCAACGTCAGCAGTTGCGCCTTGTCCACCAGCAGCTCTTCGGCCGTTACGGCGTACCTGGCCTTCTGGTAGTTGCGGAAGCCGTCGGCCTTCGGCTCGAGGACGGCAAAAGAGGCCGGATCGGTCTGTTCCTGGGAGGCGTCCGTCCGTCCCGGCAAGAAGGGCACCGTTACGCTGTGCCCCGCTTTCGTCGCCGCCTGCTCGACGCCGGCGCAGCCGGCCAGGACTATCAAGTCGGCCAGGGATACCTTCTTCCCGCCGGAGCCGGCGCCGTTGAACGCCCCCTGGATTCCCTCCAGGATCTTTTGCACCTTCGCCAGCCGGGGGGGATCGTTGACTTCCCAATCCTTCTGCGGGGCCAGACGAAGGCGGGCGCCGTTGGCCCCTCCGCGCATGTCGGATCCGCGGAAGGTAGCCGCCGACGCCCAGGCCGTTGAAACCAGCTCGGGCACGGAAAGGCCGGAGGCCAGGATCCGGGCCTTAAGCTCGGCGATATCCTTCCCGTCAATCAGCGGGTGATCGACCGGGGGCACCGGGTCCTGCCAGATCAACTCCTCCGCCGGGACCTCCGGGCCGAGGTAGCGCGAGCGGGGCCCCATGTCACGGTGGGTCAGCTTGAACCACGCCCGGGCGAAGGCGTCGGCAAATGCCTCCGGGTTCTTGTGGAAATGCTGCGCAATCGGCCTGTAAATCGGATCCATCCGCAGCGAAAGATCGGCGGTGGTCATGATGGTCGTCACCCGCTTCGACGGATCGTGAGAGGCCGGGGCGAGGTTCGTCTCCGCCGGACTGACCGGTACCCACTGCCAGGCGCCGGCGGGGCTTTTCACCAGATTCCAGTCGTAGCCGAACAGCATGTCGAAATAGCCCATATCCCATCGGATCGGATTCGGCGTCCAGGCTCCCTCGATGCCGCTGCTGATCGTGTCGCCGCCTTTTCCGCTGCTGAAGCTGCTCTTCCAGCCGAATCCCTGCTCCTCTATGGGCGCCGCCTCAGGCTCCGGTCCCACATGGGTCGCTGGGCCTGCGCCGTGGCATTTGCCGAAGGTATGGCCGCCGGCGATGAGGGCAACGGTCTCTTCGTCGTTCATTGCCATCCGGGCAAAGGTCTGGCGAACATCACGGCCCGAGGCAACGGCGTCGGGCATTCCGTTTGGCCCTTCCGGATTCACATAGATCAGGCCCATCTGAACCGCTGCCAGCGGGTTCTCAAGCTCCCTTTCGCCGGAATAGCGCTTGTCGCCCAGCCAGGTGTCCTCGGAGCCCCAGTAGATATCCTCCTCTGGTTCCCAGACGTCCTCCCGCCCGCCGGCAAAGCCGAAGGTCTTAAACCCCATCGATTCCAGGGCGCAGTTGCCGGCCAGGATCATGAGGTCGGCCCAGGAGATCTTCCTTCCGTATTTCTGCTTGATCGGCCAGAGGAGCCGGCGGGCCTTGTCCAGGTTCACGTTATCCGGCCAGCTGTTCAGCGGCGCAAGGCGCTGGGAGCCGGAGCCTGCGCCGCCGCGGCCGTCGCCCATGCGGTAGGTGCCGGCACTGTGCCAGGCCATCCGGATGAAAAGCCCGCCGTAGTGGCCGTAGTCCGCGGGCCACCAGTCCTGCGATTCGGTCATGAGGGCATAGAGGTCTTTCTTTAAGGCCTCAAGATCAAGCTTCTTGAATTCCTCGGCGTAGTTGAAGCTTTCCCCCATCGGATTGCCCTTGGTTGAATGCTGATGAAGAATCCGCAGATTCAACTGGTTTGGCCACCAGTCCCGGTTCGTCGTGCCCCGGCCTGTCCCTGGCCTGTTGGTCATACCCGGCTTCGGGCTCCTGCTTTCGTCATCCATCTTTATTCTCCTTTCCTTTCGTGTTATTAGTTGTTTTAGCTTATGAGAAATGTCTCTGATTTTGATGTTATTGCCCTTTCATTCCGGCCTGGAGTATTATTGCTAAAATACCCGCTGATCAGGGCTCTCATCTGGAATGACTCCAACCTACCATTCAAAAAAAAACTATTTTTTGTCCTCCCTGCATTCCCTGCAGTAGCCATAATACTCATAGCGAAGGTCATCGGCCTCAAAACCGGTCCTTTTAGAGATCTCGTTAAAAGACAATAAAGGGGCCTCCTCAAAATCATCGATCCGGGCACAACGGCGGCAGATGAGATTAACATGCTGGGCGGTAACTGAATCATACCTGTTTGCCTTGTCGTAAAAATCAATCTCCTTTACCAGCCCCTCCCGTTTCAGCAGATTTAAAGTGTAATAAACCGTAGACGGACCGATCGAGGGGTTCCTTTTCCGGGCTTCTATCAGCAACTCCCGGGCACTCGGGTGCCTTCGGTTTTGAGAAATAATGTCAATGAGCTCGAGCCGCTGCCGGGTCAGTTTATATCCCTTCTCTTTGAGCCTTTCTTGCAGGATAAGTTTATTATCGTTCATCTTGAACTTCCTTATCAGGAATGAATCCTGGTTGAAGCTACCTTTACCAATCTTTAAAGTCAAGGACATTTGTGGGGTCAAATCTTTAAACTTGACAATTCAGCTCGCTGGTCGGCTTCGAATTTGTGGGAAACATGGGGTCAGACTTGAATATTGAGATTTAAGGACAAAACGAAAGGATACTTTGCTTTTTTATGAGGATAAGAAATAATCTCAATAATTAAGTCTGACCCCCAAACATCCCCTGACCCCGAACATCCCCACCA
>JBBIJM010000093.1:0-8597 GCA_037445955.1 Syntrophobacterales bacterium | reverse complement strand
GAAGGCGCCACGGGAAAGCCCCTGGCCAGATACTGGGTCCACAACGGTTTCGTCCGGATCAATCAGGAAAAGATGTCGAAATCATTAGGCAATATTTTGAGTCTAGGGGACATCTTAAAACAAAATCATCCCGAAGCTCTCCGCTTGTTTTTCCTCCAGAGCCATTATCGAAGTCCCATTGATTTCACGAACGATTCACTGGCCGAGGCCAAAAGCGGGCTGATCCGGCTCAATTCAACCTTGGCTGCGATTAAGGAGTTTCTCCGGAAAACCCAGGTAAACCGGGACCAGGGGGAGCGGGAAGAGAGGTTGGCGGAAAAACTCGCCGAGACCGCGAGGGGCTTTCGGGAGGCCATGGATGACGATTTCAACAGCGCCCGGGCTTTGGGGGAGGTGTTTGACCTGGCTCGAGGGGTGAATGCCTTTCTGGGCGATAAGTTATCCGTCCTGACCCCGGAGGTTTGCGGGCTGTTGAAAGGGGTGCAGGATTTTTTCGCTCAGATTGGCATGATCTTGGGATTGTTTAAGGAGGAGCCGGAAGTCTTCCTCAGGAAAGACCGGGATGAGACGGCCCTTAAGCGGGGGCTTGAAATAGCCGAGATCGAAAGGATGGTTTACGACCGGGCCGAGGCGAGAAAGGCCAGCGACTTTGGCCGGGCCGATGGTATAAGGAAAAGCCTCCTGGAGAAAGGGGTGATCTTAAAGGATGGTCCCGAAGGAACTGTCTGGTCTCTGGAATAGGATTGTTTCCCTCTTTGCCTCAAACGTTTCCCCCAAAGGGATAATCAAAAAGATATCGGGGTAAACGGCTTATTTTTTTGTGAGTTCGAATATGCCGCAACCGAAGCGGCAGCCAAAATTATCCCGGATCCCCGGTTCCCCTAAAAGGGCGGAGATAATCAATTCTTCGGCATCGTTGATGTAGGCGAAAGAATTGATGACATAGTTATCCCCTATCATGTCTAGAAGGTAAGGAATCGAAAAAACCCGGTGGGCGTTAAACTCTATTCTCTGGGGACCGATAGGTACCGAGAGATATAATTTTCCCCCTTTCTTAAGCATTTTGAGCATATTTGCCCAGCCGGTCAGGTGGCCTTCGTAATCCAGCGGATCCCCATAACGCCCCAAACCGAAATGTTCTAAGGCATGAAGGCAGGAGAGGGAGTCGCAGTAGTCGGTAAGGGGAAAATCCTTACTAGATAGATCCATACTAGTAAAACTAATGTTGGGGAGAGCTAAATTAAGTTCCCGCACGTCGAGAACCTCGATCTGCCTGAAGGAAGCCACGTGGGCCACAAAACCGTCAATGCGCGAGCCGATATCCACGTGGCGGGCCGGGGCATTTTGAAAAACCTTCTGGGCGATATAGATATCTTGAAGGAAGTAGTGCTGGGCCAGGACGCCGCTCTCCTGCCCCTTGTCCTTCAGGCAAGGGTAAAAATCAGCGAATTCAAATTTTTCCTGAGATTTTCCTGCCTGACGCCGGATGGTCTTGTATTCTTTGAGAAACGCCGGCATTCCCTTGAGATAGGTGAGCAGGGGCATTCCCCGCACCATGATTCTAAGACGCATTTTCGTCCCCTTAATCCGCAAGAACTCTGTTCAAGAGGCTATTTCCCGCTTAACTTAAGGAAGCTCATCCTTGCTTGCGGATCGCAACAAAGTTCGTTGTCCGAAACTGCTCGTCTATTTCCCGGTAGGTTGGGAGAGGATAGAGATACCCCGCGGGGGTAATCCGGTAAAGGTCCATCCCCTGATCTTTTAAGAAATAGAAAAAATCCTTAAAGAAGGTTCTGGTATCTAGATTGCAACCGCCGAACTCGAAGGTTGCCATGCCGATGGCCCTTTTATCGAACATCTGACGGGCGCCCTTGAAGAGATCCATTTCATGCCCTTCGATATCGGCCTTGAGGAGGTGGATGTAATCTATTGCCCATTCTTTGCAATAATTATCCAGGGTATCTATTGTTACCTTTTCGGAGCGGTCAAAGGATATGCCCAGATAATCCAGGCGTCTTTGACTCAACGAACCCCCCGATTCCTCGTGCTCAAAAAAAAGATTAAATTCCCCTTTTCTTTCCCCCAGGCCGATGGGATTGAATTTGATTCTTTTGTCACCGTCTGCTTTGCTGGTCAGTATCTCGATGAATCTGGGCGACGGTTCGAAACAATGGATATTGAAGTCCCGGTTACCCAAGATGGATAGGACCAAGTCTAGGTACTGACCCTGATGGGAACCTACATCAAAGATGCAGTAGGGCGGGGTTTCTCTGGCTTTAAGCTGCAATAAAACCCCGGATTCGCCGCTTCCCTCTACCCTATCCGCTGATCCGACGCCCAGGTAGTTTTGCGCTTTCCGGACGACTCTTTCCAAAAAAAGCTGTCCGGCTTTGTTTCCGAAGAGATGAATGAGGCTTTTTCTCATGGGCGGTGAGTAGCATTTAGGAAAGCTTAGGTCAAGGTATATTGAGGGTAACGACTCCGGGATTCCGTTTTTTTGATTGCCTCTGTTCTGGAAAGCGATAAGAACATTCCCCGGCCATTGCCCAAGACAAATGAGGAGATTGAGGGATCGCCTGAATTGTGATAGAAATGCCGGCACCTAAAAGGGGACGGCGTGATGGCAGATATGCCAGAAATCTCGATAATCATTGTAACGTATAACACGGCGGATTTGATTGGCCCATGCCTGAATTCCGTTTATGAGAATGTTGGCGTTGAGCCGGAGGTTTTTGTTGTGGATAACGCCTCCGAAGACGGCACAGCCCGGGTCGTTGAGGATCGCTTCCCCGGTGTTCATTTGACCACCAATGGGTTCAACCGGGGTTTCGCCGCCGCTAATAACCAGGTGCTGCCCCTTTGCCGGGGGCGCTATATTTTTTATTTGAACCCTGATGCGAAATTCACCGGTTCCCACGACCTTAAAACGGCGCTTGTCTATATGGATGGCCACCCTCAGATCGGTCTCGCCGGATGCCGGCTGATCAATCCCGACGGAAGCCACCAGGAATCAATCTCCAGGCGTTATCCAGGGGAAACGTACTTAGACGGGAGCTTGAGCGGTCTGAAAGGTTCCATCGCCTCTGTCCTGGGGGCCGCAATGATTGCCCGGGGAGATCTTGTAAGAAGGCTGGGAGGCTTTGATGAGACATTTCACCTCTACGGGGAAGATCAGGATCTCTGCCTGAGGATCAGGAAAGCCGGCTACGAGATAGGCCATATAGACGACGCCGTGGTTCTCCACTGGGGCGGCCAGAGTGAAAGGCATTCGCTGCCCGCTCAAGTATGGAAGAAAAAAACATTAGCCGAGTTTGCTTTCTACCGAAAACATTATCCGACTCAAGTGGTAAAACGCATTTGGAAGGCTGATCTTCTCAAGGCCCGCTATCGTTTGCTTACCCTAGGTTTATCCATCCCTTTCTTGACGGGCGAAGCAAAACAGAGGGCCAGGGGGAAGCGGATCAAGTACCGGGCAGTGCATGAAACTCTCAAGACGATGTGTGCCGATGGCCGGCGGGAGAGGTTAGCGAGAGGAAGAAATTGAAAGATTGCCACCCTTAAATAGCAGTGGAAAAAAGCCGGCGGCACCTTATTCCGGCCGCTTTCGGCAGGGAGCATGGGTGGTGCCTTAAGTGGAAAAATCCAGAAAGCTGATCATGACAACCAAAATAAATTATTTCGATTCCCTGGTAGAAAACGGAGAATTCCGTTTCTTGCGTCTTGTTTTGCCGGAGATAGACAATGAGCCGGTCCTCAAGATCAACAGGACTGACATGATAGAACAAGAAACGTGTCTCTTTCACAAGGGAGTTGCCGAAGGCGTTGAATATCTTAGCCGTCTGGAAAACCGGGTGAGGAACTCATTGGATAGGAGGGAACCTTTAGCAATAGTTCGTTTCGCCGACGGGGAATATGCCTTCTATCACCGTAGCCTGGAGTGCAACGGTCTCTACCGGCAGGTGGAATCTCTGGCGGCAATCGACAGGGCATTACCATTCCATATTGCAGCAATGAAGGAACTCGCGCAAAATGGACTGATGGCTCCGCTGGTTTTCCCGGGGAATCTGGGGAAAAGAGTTTGGTGGCAATCACTATTGTCGTTTAAAAATCAGCCATCGGCGGCTACTTTTCTCGATTTTCCCGGGGAATCTGGGCAAAAGAGTTTGGTGGCAATCACTATTGTCGTTTAAAAATCAGCCATCGGCGGCTACATTTCTCGATTTTCTCCGGGTACATGATATCGAGATTACCGGTGATAATTACCTGCCCTTCTACTTAGTCTATGCCTATTTAACCTCCGCGGCGTTTGCCAAACTGGCGGATGGAAAAAAGATCTGTCTCGTAAATTCAGATTTCTATCCGGAGGCCTGGCGGAGGTGGTTTTCCCGCTTCTTAAGTGTGCCGGAGATCGTATTTACGGAAATCCCGGCTGAGTACGTGGCGACGAGATGGGATGGGATGAGGGATGATGTCTTAGAGAGGGTGCCTTCCGACGCCGACTTATGCCTCGTCGGGGCCGGTGCGGGCGCCCTGCCGTTGTGCGTCGATTTGGCCAGGCATCTTTCCATACCCGTTTTCGATGCGGGCCACGTATTGAATATGATGAACGGCCGGGAAGATAAGTCAAACGGCCCGCGTCTCTACACGATTAGAAACTAAACAAAATAAAACCTCTGCCATAAGTAATGGGCCGGCTGAATGAATGATTTCCTGAAACCCTGGAGAAGGCGATTTGGCCTCTGGAAAAACAGAATAAGGCTCAAGGGCGAGCTTAATTGGTACGGTGCCAGGTTTGCCCTGAAGGGCCTACAGATTCCGAACGATGACGATATCCGTCGGCTTATTCAGAGACGCTTCCCGAGGTTGAAATCCAAACCAAAAGGAGCCCTGTCCATAATAGCCATTTACCATCACTACAACTGGGAGAACTATTCCTTAAAGCCCGCCTTGGAGAAATTCGGCCGGGTGTTTCACTACGATTGGCGCGGCGAGTTTGACCATACCAGCCGGGATTGGCGGAGGTCGGGGAAGGGAAAAATGAACCGCGCCCTTTTGGATATAGTGGCCAAAAGGGCGGACGAGGAAAGACCCGACGTGATCTTCACCTATCTTTCCGGAGAGTTGGTTCGCCCCGCGACTGTTCAGGCCCTGAGGTCCTGCGGTGTTCCTTTGATTCATCTATCCCTCAACGATAAGGAAAACTTCGTGGGGAAGGTTAGGGGCAAGTTGTCCTTCGGCTCCCGCGATATCTGCCGGTTCTTCGATCTCTGCTGGACGAGCACCGAAGATGCCCTCAAGAAGTATTGCGTGGAAGGAGCCATCCCTATCTACCTGCCCGAGGGGGGAACCCCGGAAATTCATCGCCCTCTTGGTCTGGAGAAGAGCCTGGATGTTTCCTTTGTCGGTCAGTGTTATGGAAATCGTCCGGAGATAATAAGGCGGCTTTCGGAAACCGGGATAAGGATCGAGGCCTTTGGCCATGGCTGGCCGTCCGGCCCCCTTTCGACGGAAGAGATGGTTAGAGTCTATTCGCAAAGCAAGATTAATCTTGGTTTTGGGGGAATAGACGGTCATCAGGATGCCTATTGTCTAAAAGGGCGGGATTTTGAAATTCCCATGAGCGGCGGCCTGTACCTGACGGAAGATCACCTGGAGCTTAAGCGGGTATATCGCGTGGGTGAGGAGATTGTAACTTATCGAGGATTTGACGATCTCAGGGCAAAGGTAAGATACCTTCTCGAGAACCCCCAAGATGCCGAGAGGATCAGATTGGCCGGCTTCCAGAGGGCAAGGATGGAACATACCTGGGAGATGCGATTTGCGCGGGTTTTCAGCATCCTTAATCTGATCAGTGACCCCGACACCGACATTGGTAATCTGAGATAACCTGATTTTTAACACCCCTGGGCGCCGCCAACAATTTGAGATAATAAAGGTTACTCAATTCTCATTTTTATTGTCCGAGAGAGAAGAGGGGCCTATCTTAAAGGTGAGGTAGCTGCCTCGCCTTCTGACGTTGGGCGTAAAGCATACCCACGGGCCGTTTTCGGGTCGCGAATCCCTGTCCGTTAAGGAAGGACTCCAGGGCGTCAATCCGCTGCTCTTTCCGTGGCCCAGAGTGTACCTCCATGACGATCCGATCGATCCGGGATAGGACAGCAGAGTGCGCCCGGTAAATGATCTCGTATTCCGCCCCCTCACAGTCCATTTTGAGAAGATCGATCTTGGGCAGGGTATACTCGGAGAGCACCTCGCCGATGGTTACGGCAGGAACGCGGACATTAGCCCGCTTGTCCTCACCGCTTCCGAGGACGGTCGCGCTAGTTGTGTAAGCCTCGCCCCCTTCGAAGGCAAGCATCAACTCTCCCGATTGTCCGGCCACCGCCTTATGGATGCATATGAGTGATTGATCGGGGTTGAGGTCGGCGTTTCTTTTTAGGAGCCGGAAGTTGGCTGCGATCGGCTCGAAGGCAAAGACCCGAGCGCCAGGAAAGCGGGAGAGCGCAAAAAGAGAAAAATAACCTGCGTTGGCCCCCACGTCGAAGATGACAGGGGTTTCCGGAAGGGGCAGCACAAGCTCCTGGAGATAGCACTGATCTAAAAATATCTCCTTGAAGGTCTGGAGAAGCCTCTGAGGGACCTCAATGCGCACTCCTTGACGGGTTAGAAAAAGAAGCGGATCCCGGTCCACCAGCCTGAATTTATTGGCGAGAAACAGATGCCAGTTGGACAGGTTTCTCAGAAGATTTACGTAGCGTAACACGATAGTTATCTTTCCTTGCGAAATTACGCCAAATATTTGCCATATTCCCTTCGTCAAGCAGCATCGTCATGCAAACTTGATTTCTCTGCTACCACGGCGTAACTGTGTCCGGAGTAACAGCGGGCTACAAGTCTGGCTATGGGCTTTAGAATCCCGGTCCGTTCGAGCCTTTCCTTGACGCATTCGGAAAGATAGCTTTTCCGACGCAGTACCGTAAAATCATGCTTTGTCAGTAACCTTTCAAGAGTGGCCGGAGTAAAGTGATACAGATGGTAGGGTGGCTGCCAACCGATCCAATTCGCTCCACTGAGACGGGCATCCGTTCCAGTGTAGTTCGGTACATCTATCACCACCAGCCCAGTCGGTTTTAGCCACTGCCGGCACTTACTAAGATAAAGGCGGGGATCGGGGGTGTGCTCCAGGAAATGCCACAGCGTCACGACATCAAACGAGTCGGGAGGAAATGAGATATTTTCGATTGTTCCCACGGTTACGGGTATCCCCAGCTGATCCTGAACGTAGGCAGCGGAATATGAGGAGATGTCCATACCTTCAACATCGTAGCCGAAACTACGGCAGGCAGCCAGAAAATAACCCATCCCGCAGCCGATGTCCAGGATCCTTCCTCTCTTTTTCAGACGCCGGAAAAAACGGACGCGGTGAGTCTCTTGGGAGAGACGACGTTTCAGCTCGTGAGAACCGATTTCCAAACCTCGGTCATATTGATCTTCAAAATAATCCTTCTGGTAAAGCTCACTTAATTCGTCGGCATTGGGGCGGGGGTCAAGAACACCCAGGCCGCAACTGCGGCAGCGATGAATCGTCCATTTGGCCTGATAAAGGATCTGTTCCCGTTCCTTTTGATCGCAGAGGATGCATTTTTCCGAGGTGCGTTCCATGGTGGTAAATGTTTGGTTTTTAGTATGTTTAATCAGAAGCTGCTTGCGGCGGCCAAATATATGCAAGGGGTGCTTCAGTGTCAAGCGAAAAGCGCGGGCAGGTGTTGTGTTTCCTCAATGCGGCCCGGTAATGCCAATATGTCTATGGTATCTGGGGGATACCGATAGGTCAACTTCACGAGGCTTGGGTGTTTATTCAAAAAACCCGCTCCCCTCCGCTGAACACGGAGATGTTGGAACCACGGACAAAGGCCAGGATGGTCAGGTTAACTTCTCTGGCCAGCTTGACCGCCTGGTTTGTCGGTGCTCCAGACGAGGCGACTATCGGGATGCGTGATCTCATGACCTTGGAGATGATTTCCGAGGAGATCCTGCCGCTTGTCAGCATCATTTTGTCTTCGAAGGAAATCCCTTCCCGTAAGCCGTGGCCGATTACCTTATCGATGGCGTTGTGCCGCCCTAAATCATCCTTGAAGATTTCGATTCCCTCGCCGTCGGTTAAGGCCGCAGAGTGAACCCCTCTGGTGTTCCTGTACTCACTTGATTTATTAAGAAATATTTTCATCAATTCGTTTACTTTTGCCGCTTTTACCTCTGCCTTCCCCGTGAGTGTGATGCGCTGAATCAAATCCAGGGGGCTGTGAAACAGGACGCCCCGGCCGCAGCCGGAGGTGTATATTCTTTTGAATACCAGTTCTTCGGGAAGCCCGTCCTCTCTGACCTCCGCTGTTGCCTTCCAGCGTTCTTCGTCTATCTTGAGATCCAAAATAGATTCGAAGCTGTTGATGATGCCCGTTGTATAGAGGAACCCCGCCACCAGATCGTTAAGGTCAAACGGGCTAGACAAGAGGGTGGCTAATTCCTTGCCGTTTACCTCGATGGTTAAGGGGATCTCCTCGGTTATCGCTATCTTTCGGCTCGACCTGATCTCTTCG
>JBBIJM010000092.1:0-8600 GCA_037445955.1 Syntrophobacterales bacterium | reverse complement strand
GAAATCCGGCCCGGGTAAGGAAGTCGGCAAACCACTTACCCATCCCGGCTGTCCCGCCGATGATCCCTATGTTCACTGCCATGCGAGCGCCCTCTGACGGAGAAGGTGATCGGCGAGGACCAGTTTTACCATGGCCTCGCAGACGGGAACGATCCGGGGCAGGGCGCAGACATCGTGCCTGCCGCCTAAGGTGAGATCAACCTCCCGGCCGCCCGTATCCCTGGTCCTCTGGGGCCGGGCGATGGAGGGGATGGGTTTGCAGGCCGCCCGGAGGATTATCTCTTCGCCCGTTGTGATACCGGCTAAAATTCCCCCGGCGTGATTGGAGATAAACCCCTGGGCGCTCATCTGGTCGTTGGCCTGGGACCCTCTCAGGCGGGACGCGGCAAATCCCGCCCCGATCTCCACCCCCTTGACCGAGCCGATGCCCATCAGGGCCCCGGCAAAATCGGCGTCGATCTTGTCGAAGACCGGTTCGCCCAGACCGGGAGGACATCCCCGGACGCGGATCTCCACCACCCCCCCCAGGGTGTCTCCCGCCTCCCGGGCCCGGGCCAGGGCCTCTTCCATTTTTTTTGCCGTCTCCCCGTGGGGGCAGCAGAGATAATTCGCCGCAACCTTCTCCCGGTCAACGAGTTTCGACGCCTCTTCCGGCACCTCCACCTCCCCGATGGCCCGGGAAAACCCGATGATCTCGATTCCAAGCGGCGCCAAGATCTTCCCGGCCACCGCCCCGGCGGCAACCCTGGAGAGGGTCTCCCGGGCCGAGGCCCGCCCGCCGCCCCGGTGATCCCTTATCCCGTACTTCCGATGGTACGTAAAATCCCCTTGGCCCGGCCGGAAGACCTCTCTTATCTCCTCATACGGGCCGCTGTCGATATCCACATTGGCCACGACCAGGGCAAGGGGCGTTCCGGTAGTCTTGCCTTCAAAGATGCCCGAGAGGATCTCGACCTTATCCGCCTCCCTCCGGGGAGAAGCACCGGGGAATAATCCCGGTCTTCTGCGGTTGAGTTCCTTCTGAATATCCTCTTCGTCAAGACCGATCCCCGCCGGGCAGCCGTCGATGGTGACACCGACGGCCTTGCCGTGGGACTCCCCCCAGGTGGTGATCCTGAAGAGGACGCCGAAACTGTTACCAGCCATACGATACATCCTGCCGTGGGGTATCTTTACCGGCCCTGATAAATCTATAGATATCTTCGGCCACCTGGTCAATCCCCTTTTTCGAGGTATCCACGGCATAATCCGCGAGGTTTCGGTAGACAGGATTCCGCTGGGCAAGCAGAAGCTCCGTCTCCTTGAGGAAATCCGCCCCGCTGAGGGACGGCCTGCCGTTTACCGTCGCCGGATCGCTCAACATCCTTTTCCTGATCGTTTCCGCATCGGCGACGAGCCAGGCGACGATTCCCAGGCCCTTGAGCTTTGAGGCGTTTCTCAGGTCCATCACCATCCCTCCGCCGGTGGCTATGACGCAATTCTTAAGAAGGTCCAGCTTTCCTACGATCTCCTTTTCCTTCTGTCGGAAGAGAGGCCATCCCCCTTCGGAAACCAGACGTCCGACGGTGAGCGACGTTTCCTGTTCGATAAGCCGGTCGGTATCGTAAAAGGGACAGGAGAGTCTCTCCGCCAGCCTCTTGCCTACCGAGGTTTTACCGCTCGAACGATGTCCGATAAGGATAATGTTCATAGTCTCTCCAATTCCTCCCAAAAGTCCGGGAACGATTTATTTACGCACTCGCCCCCTTTAATCCTGATCCCCGGCACAACGAGTCCGGCCACTGCGAAGGCCATGGCCAGCCGGTGATCCCCATAGGTCTCGATTGCGGCCCCCTCCGGAGTCCCCCCGGTTATCTCGAGGCCGTCTCCCGTTTCCCGGGCCCTGATGCCCATCCGGGACAACTCCCCGGCGAGGGCCGCCAGACGGTTGCTTTCCTTGTGGCGGAGATGGGCCGCATTTGCGATGATCGTCCTCCCCCGCCGGAAGGCCGCCAGAACCGCCACCGTCGGCACCAAATCCGGGATATCCCCCATATCGATCAGATAGTCGCCTCCGGCCAGGACGTTTCCCCTAACCGTAACCTGCCTATCTGACTCCTGCACCTGACAACCCCAATCCCCAAGGAGCCGGAGAAACCTTCGATCACCCTGGAGGCTCCGCGGATTTACCCCCTCCACCGTCACCTGGCCGCACGTTAGAGCCGCCGCGAGGAAAAAGTAAGACGCTCCGGACAGGTCCGGCTCGATTTTATAATGCCGCCCCTTATACCCTTGCCCCGCCGGTACCCGGTAAAGACCGTTTTTCCTCTCTACAGGAACCCCAAAGGCCTCCATTACCTCTCCCGTAAGGTCCAGATAGGGGCGGGAAACCTGCCCCTCTGAGAAACCGATTTCCACCTCCGCCCGGGCATAGGGAGCGGCAATCAGGAGAGAGGACAGATACTGGCTGCTTTCGACCGGGCCGAAGGTAACCCTTCCCCCGGGCAGCCCCGCCGCCTCCACGATAACCGGGGGGAAGCCCGGTTTCTCGAGGCTCTCAACGGATACCCCCAGATTCCTCAAGGCCTCCTGAAGAGGGCCCACCGGCCGCTCCTTGAGTCTAGGCGACCCGGTCAGGGTGTAGCGGCCCCGGCCGAGGCAAACCAGGCTGGTCAGGAAACGCAGCGCCGTGCCGTTGTTCCCCAGGAAGAGCTCCTCCCGGGGGTTGCTGATCCGCCCTCCGTTACCCGATATGGTCATCGTATCTCCGGCACAGGTAATACCGGCGCCCAGTTTGGTCAGGGCGCAGCCTAAATAGCCGGTGTCTTCCGCGATCAGGGCCCCCTCCAGGATGGATTCGCCCTCCGCCAGGGCCGCGATGGCCATCGCTCTCTGGGTATAGCTCTTCGAGCCGGGCAGTTTTACCCGGGCACATATATCCCTTTTGGGCTTAACCTCTTTCATCTGTCCGTCTTTAATCTCCTTAAGGCCTTCTCCACGATCCGGGTCATAAAGGCCGCGGGCGGATCGATCCCCGTCCAGATCTGGAATTGGGCCGCCCCCTGATGGACGAACATACCCAGGCCGGATACGACAAGCGAGCGGGCCTTATGGGCATCTCTAAGAAGTTTCGTCTCCAGCGGATTATAAATCATATCCATTACGCACGGGAATCTCGCGGCGATCCTTCGAGAAACCGGGGAGACCTCTACGTCAGGGGCCATGCCTACCGGTGTGGTGTTGATCAGGACGTGGGCATCGAGCCGCTCTAAGTCCCCGAAGGCCAAAGAAGGGATACCCCACTGGTCGGCCAGGTTTCGGCCCGCCTCGCGGCTCCGGCTCACCACGATCGGCGACCCCCCTTCCCTGATAAGACCGTAGACAGCCGCCCGGGCAGCGCCGCCTGCGCCTAAGATTATGAAGGTCTTCCCTTTGATATCCATTGCCTCCTTAAGGCTTCTCACCACGCCGATCCAGTCGGTGTTGTAACCGGTGAGGCGTCCCGCCTCGTTCTTTATCGTGTTTACCGCCCCGATGGCCTCGGCGCAAGGATCGATCTCATCGAGATAGGCCATGATCTCGGTTTTGAAAGGCAACGTAACGCTCACCCCGAGGAGGTTCAATCCCCGGATCCCCGAAACCGCCGCCCCGATATCCGAAACGGCAAAGGCCAGATAATGCCCGGGATAGGAAAGCTCGGCCAAAGTCGCGTTGTGCATCAAAGGGGACAGGCTGTGCCCCACCGGGTTTCCGAAAAGGGCAAAATACCTCTTGCCTCGCCTCTCTGCCTCCGGGTTCATAGCCGGCCGGTCTAGTCCGTCCCTCAACAACTGACCCTGCTTCCTCCCGGCGGCGGTTGGAAACAGGTCGGAGGTAACCGGGGAAATACTGCCCATCTTCACACCTCCCCCCGGGGGTAAGACCCGAGGATCTTAAGAAAGGCGCTCTGGTCTCTGAGCTCCTCGAGACATTTCGCTATCTCCGGGTTCTGCCGATGGCCGGTGAAATCGACAAAAAAGTGATATTCCCAGCGCCTTATTTTCATCGGGAACGATTCTATTTTCGTCAGGTTGATCCCTCTATCCGCCAGCGGTTGCAAGGCCCGGCAAAGGGCGCCGGGGACATGTTTGGTGCTGAAGATCACCGAGGTCTTGTCCTCGCCCGTCGGCTCCCCTTCCCCCTGGCCTACAACGAGAAATCTCGTCGTATTTCCCGCCAGATCCTCAATAGAATCTTTCAGGATCCGGAGACTGTAGATTTCCGCGGCCAGCCGGCCGGCAATCGCCGCCTTCGTCCTTTCCCCGGCAACCAGCCTTGCGGCGTAGGCGGTGCTTGCAACCTCGATCAGTTCGCAATGGGGAACATTTCGCCTCAACCAACCCTGACACTGGGCCAGGGCCTGGGGATGGGAGTAGATATTCCTGAGTTCGCCTAAATCCTCTCCGGAAGAGAGAAGACAGTGGTCTATCCCCTGGAAGATCTCCGCCCGGATCTGGAGATCGCTCGACACGAGGCAATCCAGGGTGAGGTTGACGGACCCCTCGAGAGAATTCTCGATGGGGACCACCCCGAAGGAGGCCTTTCCCCTCTGGACTGTTTCAAAGACATTGAGAATGGTCGCTTCTCCTTTGAAACTTACGCTCTGGCCGAAATGTCCCTTCGCCGCCAGATGGGTAAAGGAGGCCTCCGGGCCGAGGTAGGCCACGGCAAGCGGTGCCTGGATCGCCCGGGAGGCGGAGATTATCTCCCGAAAGATGGCCTTCAGGCCCCGGGTCGAGAGATGGCCGTTATTTGATCCCTGGACGTGTCTGTAAACCCGGGCCTCCTGCGAAGGGTCATAAACCGAGAGGCCTTGACCGGCCTTGATCTCCCCGATCTTTTTTGCCAGGCCGGCCCTTTCCCCAAGCAGCCTGACAATCTCTTCATCGGTATTTCTCAGGAGTTTGCGAATCTCATCGAGCCCACTCATTGTCTCAATTCCTCCAGCGCTTCTTTAATGATTGTCTCCGGAATCCCCCGGGCGATGAAAGGCATTCCGATCTTCTTTAAGAGAACGACCGAAACGTCTCCCCCTTCCCTCTTCTTGTCCCGGCTGAGCCGCTTCATCGTCCCCTCGACGGAAATCCCCTCCGGCAGGCCCTGAGGAAGACCTAAGGCAGCCAGGAGCCCGTTTATCCGGTTCTGCTCCTCCCTCGTCAGATGGGACAGTCTCCTGGAAATCGCCAGCTCCGCCCGGATACCCAGGGCCACGGCCTCCCCGTGCCTCAGGGTATAGCCGCTTTCCGCTTCCAGGGCATGACCTATGGTATGACCGAGATTAAGAAGCCTTCTTACCCCTCGATCACGTTCATCCATCTCGACAAGAGAAGCCTTGCTCCGGCAGCAGTTTTCGATGATCCCCATCATCAGGTCCTCTCTTCTGCTCAAGATATCTTCGGCTCTTTCCTCCAGGAGCAAGAAGAACTCTCCCCCTTCGATGAGCCCGTACTTAACAATTTCAGCAAGGCCGCCGGCGTATTCCCCGTGGGGCAGGGTTGACAAAAATCTCAAGTCGATAAATACCCCCTCCGGTTGATGGAAGGTGCCGAGGAGATTTTTCCCCGCCGGTACATCGACGGCGGTCTTCCCACCGATGCCGCTGTCCACCTGGGCAAGAAGGGTCGTCGGGACCTGGAGATAGGGAAGGCCCCGCAGCAAAAGCGAGGCGACAAAACCGGCCACATCGCCCACCACCCCTCCCCCCAGGGCGATAATCCGGGTATCCCGGTCAATCTCCAGGCCCAGAATCCGGTCCATAAGCTCTACTGCGGTGGCCATCGTCTTGGCCTGCTCCCCCTCGGAAAACGAGACAAGATCGAACCTGAGGCCCAGGTTGCGCATGATTTCAAGAACCTCATCTCCGTAGAGGGAAGCCACCCGGCAATCGGTCACCACAATCTGGCGGCCGGGGCTATTACTCCCGGCCAAAAAGAGGCCTAACCTCTCGAGGATGTCGCAGCCGATCAGGATCTCGTAAGAGCAGGTCTTTCTTTCAATGTTTATCGAGAATTTCTTCATTCGGGGAAACCTCTAGCAGTCCTCCTTGAACCGGCTTACAATTGTTTCGAGCAGAGAAAGCTCCTCCATCAATCGATAGAATCGCTCCGGTTTTAACGACTGGCCCCCGTCGCAGAGGGCCTCTTGAGGATTGTGATGGACCTCTACCATAATCCCGTCCGCCCCGCAGGCGAGAGCCGCCCGGCTCAAGGGCAGGACGTATCTCCAGTTGCCGCTGGCGTGGCTGGGATCAACGATCACCGGCAGATGGGTCAATTCTTTCAAGACCGGCACAGCACTTAAATCAAGGGTATTCCTGGTGGCCGTCTCGAAGGTCCTGATCCCCCGTTCGCAAAGGATCACCCGGTGATTCCCCGCGGCAAGGATGTATTCCGCCGCCATGAGCAGCTCTTCGATGGTGGTCATCATCCCGCGTTTGAGCAAAACAGGTTTGTCGGTCCTGCCCACCTTTCGCAGCAGGGAGAAATTCTGGATGTTCCGGGCGCCGATCTGAATTATATCGGCGACGGAGACAACCAATTCCACCTCCTCGGGACTCAAGACCTCGGTAATCACCGGCAGGCCGGTCTTTTCCCGGGCCTTCTTAAGGAGGGCAAGGCCCTCCTCCCCCAGGCCCTGGAAACTGTACGGCGAGCTTCTCGGCTTGAATGCCCCGCCTCTTAAGATGTGAGCCCCGCCCTTCTTGACGAGAAAGGCGCACTCCATCAGCTGCTCCTGGCTCTCTACCGAACAGGGACCCGCCATGACCACAAGCCTCCCCCCGCCCACAGGCAGCTCACCTACGGTAATTATGGTTCTCTCCTTCTGGAATTCACGGCTGGCTAGTTTATAAGGCTTCGAGATCGGCAGGGTCTTCTCCACCCCGGGAAGGGACTCGACGGTTTTCAAACAGGACCCGCGTCGCCCCTCTCCGGTTAATCCGAACCTGGCCTGCCCCCCTCCCCGACAGAGGTGAACCTGGAAATCCAAAGCCTCCGCCCAGTTTTTCACCCGGCCGATCTGCTCGGCGCTGGCGCTTTCCTTCATTACGATGATCATTTACTCCCCCAAAAAAGAAAGGGCCCGGGATATTCTCCCATGGCCCTAAACAAAAAAGCCATGGGCAGATGATCTGCCCATGGCTTGAGTCCGGCTGTTTAGTGTTTCAACTAGTCCGGGGCATAGGGCAGACCACGGGTAAAGTAATAAAAGTACCAGAAGCGGCTGAATTCTTTACTTGCGTTGCCCTGTGGCATTCCCTTTTATCCTGACGTTTAAAGTTATTAAAACGTGCATAACCTCTACAGCACGAGAGAAGACCTTGTCAAGAAAAAAATATCGACGTATCGTAAGGGGCCTTAGCCCTGGCAAATGAAATGGTCAGTTCGAAATGACAAAATCAGCGATACTTCAGAGCTCTCACTCTATACCTATTACTGTTACTGTACCGTCTCCCCCGGCTTCACCACCAGGACCCTCGTCTGGGGCACCTCGGTCATGAGCCTTACGTACTCTTCCGGCGTACCGGTCAGTACGGGGAAGGTTCCGTAATGCATGGGGATCACGAACTTCGAGCCCAGGAGCCGGGCCGCATAGGTCGCCTCGCGGGGATCCATGGTGAAGTGGCTGCCGATAGGCAGGAGCGAAACCTCGGGCCGGTAGAGATCGGCGATGATCTTCATGTCCCCGAAAACTGCGGTGTCTCCCGCATGGTAGAGGGAAAAGCCGTTTTCAAACCGGATCACGAAGCCCGCGGGGTCGCCGGTGTAGATCACCTGATCCCCTTCGGTGAAGCTCGACGAATGGAGGGCGTTTACCATGGTTAGGGCAATCCCGTGGGACGAAAAGGTTCCCCCCTTGTTCATTCCGATCACGTTTTTTACGCCCTTTCTGGTAAGATAGCGGGCCAGCTCGGCGATGGCCACCACCCGGGCCCCGGTCTTTTCCGCAATGGCCAGGGTGTCCCCCAGGTGGTCCGCGTGGCCGTGGGTGAGGAGGATCAGATCCGCCTTGTCCACCGTCTTGAACTCGGCGGGGGTGCGGGGATTGGCGCTCAGAAAGGGATCGATATAGATCACCACCCCCTTGGGCGAGACGAATCGGAAGGCCGAGTGCCCCAGATAGGTGATCTTTACCTCCCGGCCGATCTCGCTCGCCTGGAGGCCGGGGGCGGGGACAAGACATAAACCGGCCATCAGAGATAACAACAATCTTGTCTTCCTCATTTTTGTCTCTCCTTTCGTATTGGGTTTATTGGGTTTATAGGACACAGCGATACCCACTATACTATACTATAAGACCATTGATGCCCATTGTCAAAGCAAGATGCGAATTGCCTCAAATTAAATGTTACCGAGGAGGTTGTTGAGAAAGGATCGTTGCCTCATAAATAGGAGTTGCCGAACACCGACTCTGGAAAAGGAGAATTTATGAGTCCACGATCAAAGAAAGAATACAAGGAAACCACCCATTTGCGTTACAAGAAAGCCTCGCGCAGCCAGAAATCAAAGATTCTGGATGAATACTGCGCCACGTGCGGATGTCATCGCAAGCATGCGATCAGAGTCCTCAGGGGTTTTAAACGG
>JBBIJM010000091.1:0-8640 GCA_037445955.1 Syntrophobacterales bacterium | reverse complement strand
CACAGCGGGGATTACCTCCCTGCCCGGGAGTCTTTACGAGGCCATCGCCGCTGTTTCCGGAAGCGATCTCGTCCGGGAAACCCTGGGGGATCACATATTTGAAAAGTTCGTGGCCAACAAGAAGGTGGAGTGGGATCGTTTCCGCACCCACGTAAGCCAATTCGAGATTGAAAGGTATCTGCCGATTCTTTAACGACGAAACCGGATCCCTTAGGGCACCGTTTCATAAGTTCGGTGTCATCCGCGGGGAGATATCTTCGCCTCCCCGGAGTTCTCGCTTCGTTCCAAATGACAATACGCAGGCGGATTTTTGAATCGCTGTACTTAGGTTCCGTTGCACAAATGAGGGAGTATGCCGCTTAAGAAAAAAACAAGACCCGCCTGGCTCGTCCTGGAGGATGGAAGCCTCTACGAGGGGACGGCCTTTGCCGGAGAGGGGGAGGCGTTGGGAGAGGTGGTCTTCAATACCGGCCTGACCGGCTATCAGGAGGTGATTACCGATCCCTCGTATAAGGAGCAGATCGTTGTCATGACCTATCCTCTCATCGGCAACTACGGGATAAATCCCCGGGATATGGAATCTGCGGGTGTCCCCTTAGAGGGTTTCGTCGTCCGGGAGTATCACGATTTTTACAGCAACTGGCAGAGCGAGCAAAGCTTGAGGGAATTCCTCGAGGGACAGGGGAAGATCGGCCTGGAAGGGATAGATACCCGGGCCCTGACCAGAAGGATCAGGATCGTCGGGGCGATGCGCGGGATCATTTCCACGGTAACCGGCGACAGGAAGGCGCTTCTCGAGAAGGTTCTGGCCTATCAGGGACTCGTCGGCCGGGACCTGGTCCGTCAGGTTACCTGTGATGCCCCCTACCTCTGGGCAGGGGGCAGGGTGGAGCCCGTCACCCTCTGGCCGGCAAAGGGCCGGCGGCTGAGGGCGGTGGTCCTGGATTGCGGGGTGAAATACAACATTCTCAGACACCTGGAGGGCCGGGGGATGGAGGTTATAGTGGTTCCCGCCTCGACCACCGCCCTGGAGATCCTCGCCGGCCGGCCCGACGGGGTGCTCCTTTCCAACGGCCCCGGTGACCCGGCGGCCCTGCCCCATATCGTAGGGACGGTCCGGGGTCTCCTGGGCAGGGTGGCGATCTTCGGCATCTGTCTGGGACATCAACTGCTTGCTCAGGCCCTGGGAGGCAGGACGGAGAAGCTCAAGTTCGGTCATCACGGCATAAACCAGCCTGTTTTGAACCGCGCGACGGGGAGGGTGGAGATAACATCGCAGAATCACGGCTTTACCGTGATTCCGGCCAGCCTGCCCCAAGAGGCAATGCCTGCCTATGTCAATCTGAACGACCGGACCTCCGAAGGGATAGAGATCGGGGAAAAGGGGGCCTTCAGCGTTCAGTACCACCCCGAGGCCGCCCCGGGCCCCAATGACGCAATCTATCTCTTCGATCGATTCTCGGAGGCGATGAGAAGGGGAAGGGACATGTCCGGCGGCATTTAAGCGGGCCTTAAGGCGGGCAAGAGGAAAATATGATTCTTATTATAGATTTTGGTTCCCAGTATAACCAGCTCATAGCCAGGAGGGTGAGGGAAGAACAGGTTTACTGCCGGATAGAGCCGCCGGATGTCGACCCGGCGAGGGTTGCGGCCTGGAAACCGGAAGGGATTATCCTCTCCGGAGGTCCGGCAAGCGTCTATGAGAAGGGGAGTCCCAAAATAGCCCCGGAGATCCTGGCCATGGGGATCCCGGTTCTGGGGATCTGCTACGGTTTTCAGTTCTTGACCCTGGCCCTGGGAGGGGAGGTAATCGGGGCCAGGAAAAGGGAATACGGATTTGCCGAACTTGAGATTAAAGGCGATGCCGCCCTCTTCCAAGGGGTGAAGGAGAGATCGTCCTCCTGGATGAGCCACGGCGATACCGTGGGCAGGCTCCCTTCGGGTTTTGAAATAACCGCCTCCACCGCAAGCACGAAGGTGGCCGCGGCGGAAGACCGGGAAAGGGGAATATACGGCGTTCAGTTTCATCCCGAGGTGGCCCATACGGAGGAGGGCAAAAGAATCCTCGAAAACTTCCTCTTCAGCATCTGCCGGTGCCGGCGCTCCTGGACCATGGGCTCTTTTATCGAGGAGGCGACGGCGGAGATCCACGGGCAGGCGGGGGAGGCCAAGGTCGTTTTAGGCTTAAGCGGCGGGGTCGATTCATCGGTGGCGGCCCTCCTCCTCCAGCGCGCCCTGGGGAGGCGGCTTACCTGCATCTTCGTGGACAACGGCCTCCTGCGGGAAAACGAGGCGTCTAAAGTCCGGGAGCTCTTCAAGAGGCATTTTCATGTCCAGGTGAGATTCGTCTCCGCGGCCAAAAGGTTCCTCACCGCCCTCAAGGGGGTTACGGATCCGGAAAGGAAGAGAAAGATCATCGGCCGCATCTTCATCGAGGTCTTCGAAGAGGAGGCCAGAAAGATAAAAGGCGTAGAGTTCCTGGCCCAGGGAACCCTCTACCCCGATGTGATAGAATCCCGCTCCCCCTTCGGGGGACCGAGTGCGGTGATCAAATCCCACCATAACGTAGGGGGCCTTCCCAAAAGGATGGCACTTGAGCTAATCGAGCCCTTGAAGCATCTCTTCAAAGATGAGGTGCGCCTTTTGGGAAGGGAGCTGGGGCTCCCGGAGGAGCTGGTAAAACGTCAACCCTTCCCCGGGCCGGGACTGGCGGTGAGGATCGTAGGTGAGGTGACGGCGAGGAAGCTCAAGATCCTCCGCCGGGCGGATGCTATATTCCTGGAAGAGATACGACAAAACAACCTATACCGGAACCTCTGGCAGGCGTTCGCGGTGCTCCTTTCGTTGAAGAGCGTTGGGATCATGGGGGATGAGCGGACTTACGATTACGTCATCGCCCTTCGGGCCGTGGAAAGCGACGATGCGATGACCGCTGACTGGGCCAGGCTGCCCCAGGAACTCCTGGCCCGGGTGAGCAGTCGGATCATCAACGAGGTGGCCGGGGTAAACCGGGTGGTTTACGACATAAGCTCCAAGCCGCCCAGTACCATCGAGTGGGAGTGACATGCCTAAAAGAACGGATCTAAAAAAGATTCTCATTATCGGAAGCGGGCCCATCGTCATCGGACAGGCCTGCGAGTTTGACTATTCCGGAACCCAGGCCTGCAAATCCCTGGCCGAGGAAGGTTTCGAGGTGGTTTTGATCAACAGCAACCCCGCCACCATCATGACGGACCCGGAAATGGCCCGGCGGACCTATATAGAACCGATTACCCCGGAGGTTTTAGAAAAGATCATCGCCCGGGAAAGGCCCGATGCCCTGCTCCCCACCCTGGGGGGGCAGACGGGACTGAACAACGCGGTGTCTCTGGCTGAGCGGGGCGTTCTGGAAAGATATCAAGTGGAGTTGATCGGGGCGAACCTCGAGGCGATTCACAAGGCGGAGGATCGGGGAAAGTTTCGCCGGGCTATGGATCGGATCGGTCTCAAGATGCCCGCCTGCGGTTTTGCCAAAACCATAGAAGAGGTGCTTTCCCTGGCGAAGGAGATCGGCTACCCCATCATCATCCGGCCCTCGTTTACCATGGGCGGCCGGGGCGGGGGCATCGCCTACAACGAGGAAGAACTGGTGGAGATCGCCAAGGGGGGCCTCGAGGCGAGCCTGATCCATGAGGTGATGCTCGAGGAATCGGTGATCGGCTGGAAGGAATACGAACTCGAGGTGATGCGGGACAAGGCGGACAATGTGGTGATCATCTGTTCCATCGAGAACGTGGATCCCATGGGGGTCCATACGGGGGAATCGATCACCGTGGCCCCCGCCCAGACCCTTACCGACCGGGAATACCAGAGGATGCGGGATGCGGCCATAGCGATCATGAGGGAGATCGGCGTCGAGACCGGGGGGTCTAACGTCCAGTTCGCCGTCCATCCGAAAACCGGGGAACTCTATGTGGTCGAGATGAATCCCCGGGTGTCCCGCTCGTCGGCCCTTGCTTCCAAGGCCACCGGCTTCCCCATCGCCAAAATCGCCGCCAAGCTCGCCGTGGGCTATACCTTAGACGAGATCCCCAACGACATAACCAAAGAGACCATGGCCTCTTTCGAGCCCACCATAGATTACTGCGTCGTCAAGATCCCCCGCTGGACCTTCGAGAAGTTTCCCGAGGCAGACGATTATCTCACCACCTCGATGAAGTCGGTGGGAGAGACCATGGCCATCGGCCGCACCTTCAAAGAGGCCCTGCAGAAGGCCGTCCGTTCTTTGGAAATAGGCCGTTTTGGACTATCCGGCGGAATTGCCCCGGAAGAAGCCACTTGCGAAAAAGTCATCGCCCGCCTCAAGAAGCCGAACTCCCAGAGGCTATTCTACCTGGCCGCCGCCTTCGAACAGGGGTTGGGGATCGAGGAGATTTACCGATCAACCGGGATTGATCCCTGGTTTTTAAATGAAATCGGCGAGATCATCGAGGCGGAGAGGATTTTAAGAAATGAGAAACCGCAGGCGGCGTTGCTTAAGGAAGCTAAAAGCTGGGGATTTTCGGACGGCCATTTAGGGACCATCTGGAGGATGTCCGAGGCCGAGGTCCGCAACTGGCGCGGGAGCGAGGGGATCAGACCGGTTTACAAACTCGTTGATACCTGCGCCGCGGAGTTTGAGGCCTATACCCCATACTACTATTCCACCTATGAGATCGAAGACGAGGTGCGGACGTCGGAGAGGCCCCGGGTCCTCATCATCGGCGGAGGGCCCAATCGGATCGGCCAGGGGATCGAATTCGATTATTGCTGTGTCCATGCCTCGTTTGCCTTGCGGGAAGAGGGGTACGAGAGCATCATGGTAAACTCGAATCCCGAGACGGTGAGCACCGATTACGACACCTCCGACAGGCTTTACTTCGAACCGGTGACCCTGGAGGATGTGCTGCACATCGTCGAGCGGGAGAAGCCCTTAGGGGTGATCGTTCAGTTCGGCGGCCAGACGCCGCTCAATCTGGCCCGGGGTCTGGAGGCGGCGGGGGTGAAGATCCTGGGAACCTCGCCGGATGCCATAGATCAGGCGGAGGACCGGCGGCGTTTTCAGGAGATCATCAGGAAGCTGAATTTGAACCAGCCGGAAAACGATACGGTAACGGAGGTCGAGGAGGCCGTTGCTGCGGCCAAGCGGATCGGCTATCCGGTCCTGGTCAGGCCGTCTTATGTTTTAGGCGGGCGGGCGATGGAGATTGTCTATGACCAAAATGGTCTCCGTCAGTTCATGCAGAGGGCCCTTGCCGTTTCCCCGGGGCACCCGATCCTTCTTGATAAGTTTCTGGAGGATGCCCTGGAGCTTGATGTAGATGCGATAAGCGACGGCGAAACCACCGTTTTAGGCGGGATCATGGAACATATCGAAGAGGCGGGGATCCATTCCGGAGACAGCGCCTGCGTCCTGCCGCCGGTTACCTTTTCCCGGGAGCTCAACGAAGAGATCATCCGGCAAACCGGGCTGCTCGCCCGGGAACTGGCCGTGGTGGGGCTCATGAACGTCCAGTATGCGGTAAAAGACTCCGTGGTTTACGTCCTTGAGGTAAACCCCCGGGCCTCCCGGACGGTGCCCTTTGTAAGCAAGGCGATCGGGGTGCCTCTGGCGAAGCTTGCCGCCAAGGTGATGCTCGGCCGGAGCCTTGCGGAGCTGGGATTCACCGAAATGATCTGGCCGGAGCATATTTCCGTCAAGGAGGCGGTCTTCCCCTTCGGCCGTTTCCCCGGGGTTGACGTGCTTCTGGGGCCGGAAATGAAATCCACCGGCGAGGTCATGGGGATAGATCGCACCTTCGGCATCGCCTTTGCCAAATCCCAGATGGCCGCCGGGTTTTCGCTGCCCACCGAAGGGACGGTTTTCATAAGCGCCCATGATAAATTAAAGGAGCGCATAGTTCCTGTGGCGGCGGCGTTTGCGGAAATGGGGTTCGCCCTGGCGGCTACCCGCGGAACCGCCCTGACCCTTGCCGCCTCCGGCATTGAAGCGGAGGTGATCAGCAAGGTCTCCGAAGGACGCCCCCACGTGGTCGACCACATCAAAAACGGCAGGATCCAGCTGGTGATCAATGTGGCCCAGGGCCGTCTCTCCACCCAGGATGCCTATCACATAAGAAGAGGGGCCATGGCCTATAACATTCCCTATTCCACAACCCTGGCCGGGGCGCTCAGCATGTCCGAGGCGGTCTCCGCCCTGAGGAGGGAGATATGGGAGGTCAAGACCCTTCAGGAATACCATGAGGCGATTCGGGAAGGTTGACGGCGGAAAAAAAGGCGGCAGGCGTATTTCCTCATGATCCAGGTTCGCCGCCATCTCCCGTTGTGAATCCTTTTATTCCAGTTGGTTGAAGAAATAGGGTATTTCAAACGCCGCGGTCTGGGGGGCGTCGGAGCCGTGGACCACGTTCTTTTCGATATCCGTGGCCAGGTCCCGGCGGATGGTTCCCTCCTTGGCCTGACGGAAATCGGTGGCACCCATGAGTTCCCGCCAGCGGGCGATGACGTTTTCCCCTTCGAGGATCATGACCACCGCCGGCCCGGAGGACATGAAACCGGTGAGGCTTTGGAAAAACGGCCTCTCCCGGTGAACCGCATAGAATCCCTCGGCCTGTCCCTTAGTCAGACGGACCATCTTGAGGGCCGTTATTTTAATCCCGTTTTTTTCGATCCGCAGAAGGACCTCGCCTACGAGCCCCCGGGCCACCCCGTCGGGCTTGACAATCCCTAAAGTTCTTTCCATGTACTTATGCCTTCCTTAAAGAAAATTGGACACTCCCATACCAGGAAAAGCCCCCCGAGTCAACAGAGGGGAAGTGGGGTCAGACTTGAATATTGAGTTATTGGGGGTAATCAAAGCACTAAAGGGTACGGTCCCTTTATTCAATATTCAAGTCTGACCCCGCTTAACGCGAGTCAACAGGCCGCTGCCTGTCAAACGGGCGTTATGATTGGCTGGTTAATCCGTTAGGGTAAGGCTGCTTTATTTTTTCTTTGGCCAGAGTGCGGATTTTCTTCCGGGTGATTTTCCGGGCCAGTTTGCGGAAATGCTGGCCATAGATCATAAGGGTGATCGCCTCCCCGAAGGCCCGGCGGTTTTTCGTCAGGGTTTTAAAGAATAATTTCCAGTAGTACCATTGGGTTTTGCCAAACCCCAGGATGCCGAGATAGATAATGGATTTTATGAAGGCCCGGATATGGTCCTTGCTAAACCTGGTTTTACGAACCGGGCGATACTCCTCCAGAAAGGCGGAGATCCTTTCGTAGTAATGACGCTGGCTGTAGAGGGATTTTAGAAGCTTCCGATAGCCTGCGATCAGAAACTCCCGATCCATCCTGGGGATGAAGTTCAGCGAACCGTCGGTGTTGTCCCCGGAAGAGCAGTCATCCAGGCGCCTTTCGCTCTTCAGCCGATGCCAGAGGCGGGTGTTGGGCAGGGCGTTGAGCAGGCCGACCATCGCCGTTACCACGCCGGTCTCCTGGATGAATTTGAACTGGCGGGCGAATATCCCTTCGTCGTCGCTGTCGAACCCTACGATATAGCCGCCCATCACCTGGAGGCCGGACCGCTGAAGCTTCTTTACCGCCGCTTTCAGATCGAGGCGGTAATTCTGGAACTTGGAGCATTCCTTAAGAGAGTCTTCATTGGGGGTCTCCAGACCCACAAAGACCTTGTTGAATCCCGCCCGGACCATAAGGTCAATAAGTTCATCATCCTCCGCCAGGTTGATGGAGACCTCGGTAAAGAGATCGAAGGGATGATGGTGTTTTTCCATCCAGGAGATTATCTGGGGGAGAAGAATCCTTAAGGCCTTCTTGTGGCCGATGAAATTGTCGTCCACAATGAAGAGGCTCTCCCGCCAGCCAAGCCGATAGACGGCGTCGAGCTCCGCTAGAAATTGGGCAGGCTCCTTCACCCGGGGGGTAAAGCCGAAGAGGGAGGTGACGTCGCAGAAATCGCAGTTGAAGGGGCAGCCCCGGGAGTACTGGATCATCAGGGTGGCGTATTTGTTTGCCTCAATTAGATCCCAACGAGGCAGGGGAGTCTGGGCCAGATCCGGGAAATCCTGACTGCCGTAAACCTTTCGGGCGGCGCCCCGGCTTAGATCGGCGAGAAACGGGGGGAGATTGGTCTCCGCCTCGAAGAGGATCAGGTGATCCACCCGGTCGAGATAGGCCTCCGGTTGACCGGAAAAAAGCGGCCCGCCGGCGATGACCTTTTTCCCCAGCCGGCGGCAGCGGGCGATGATCTCGTCGACCGATTCCTGCTGGATGAGCATGGCGCTTACTATCACATAGTCGGCCCAGTTCAGGTCCCTTTCCTTTAAGGCTCTCAGGTTTAAATCCACCAACCGAATGTTCCATTCCCGGGGCAGCATGGCCGCCACGGTAAGCAGGCCCAAAGGAGGAAAGGCGGCCTTTTTGGAGATGTAGCTCAAGACATATTTGAAGCTCCAGAAGGTGACGGGGAATTTCGGATAGACCAGCAAAACGTTCATCTGAGACCTCTTCTTTCCTTAAACTGGTTCATCGGGGCCGAATCAACAGGGTAAAAAAGGGAAAACACGTTGTGTTCCATCTTCTTTCCTGAATTCTTGCCCGGGGAAGCTCCTCTATAGAATA
>JBBIJM010000090.1:0-8718 GCA_037445955.1 Syntrophobacterales bacterium | reverse complement strand
GGCTATGACCGAAATCCCAAAAATCCAACGTCGCCCTTTAGTCAAGCCGCTTGAATGCTATCGCAAAACGGCGGCAGATACCAAGGAGGCAATGGCTAGGGCTTATGCCTCGGGCGATTATACCATGCAGGAGATCGCCGGGTATTTCGGGGTTCATTACGCAACGGTGAGCCGCGCAGTGAAGAAACATGGAACGGCGATGCGCGATGCGTGATTGCAAGACCTGACCCCATTTCCCGCACAAAATCACCTAACCACCTTTCAGGACTCTTCCTTATGGGCCGCCACAAACCCAGCCAACTCTTCATGCCACGATATAGGATCCGTGATGCCGGGAAGGGTTTCTTCGGCAAAGAGAAGATCGACGAGATAGCGGGGTTTTGCCCCCCCGTTTCTCAGTGCCTTGATGCAAGAGACGCAGTAAACGATTACCTCTTCCATGGGCAGACTTGCGACCCTGTCCTTCATCCGCCGGAGAACCTCCTCCGGAGGCATCCCCCCCACGTAACTATCCCCGCAGCAGACGCTTTTTTCCCTGGTTTCCAGGGGTTCGATAACCTCGATGTTCATCCGGGCGGCAAGTTTACGAACCGCGTCATGAATCCCGGGTCGGTGGCGAGCGGGGCAGGCGTCGCTCACGGTCATCCGCGTCCCGTGGTAATTGGGGAGGGGAAAATCGTCGCTTTCCGCAAGCACCTCCCAGAGGCTTAGGGTGCGCCCGCCGGGGTAGTTTTGCCGGTACCGCCGGTCGCAGCCGGGGCAGACATTGAAGACGAGATTTCCCGCCGCCGCCCTGGGGGTGTGGCGACAGCAGACGAAAAGCCGCTCCGTTACGCCGTGCCCGCGGGCAAGGTAACTCAAGAGTTTTTCCGCCAAATGATTTTTGTAGAGGATCAGGGCGCAGCCCGGGGTAAAGATCCGTTTCATCGCTTCTCCTTTGTTTGGGTTTACGCCTGGCTTTCCGGCATCCCTGTCAGAAATTCCCCGATCCGCAAAACCGCCCGGGGATCCTGAAGGAAGAAGAAATGCCCCCCTTCAAACAGATCCATCCGGGCTTGAGGGATTAGTCGCTTTAAGGCCTCCAACCGGGACGGTTCGGCGATACCGTCATAACGGCCGCCGCAAATGTAAACGGGCATCTTGAGTTCCCGAAGCCTCCCGCAGGTGTTGTGTCCCGCCCGGGCCTCCAGCTGCCTTAAGGCCCCGATTCTGCGGCCCGGCTCGTCCTCCCCGATTTTGAGGGCGGTGATGGTTTGTTCGCGGAGGAGCCGGAATTCCTCCGGATGAGACATCTGCCAGGCGGCGTCCCGCCGGGCATCACTTAGGGTAATGATGCGACGGATGTACTCCTCCCGAGGGAGGGAAATAAGGGTTTCGAGGGGATAAGAGGAACCGCCCTCACCGCCACTGCTGGTCGCGGCCAAGACAAGCGCCTTAACCCGCCAGGGGTAGCGGAGGGCCAATTCCTGGGCAGCCATCCCTCCGAAAGAAAAGCCGATGACGAGACACCGCTCCCAGCCCAGGGCTCGAAGCAGCGCCTCGGCGTCCTCGGCGTAGTCGGCCATGGTATAGGGAATATCGGGCCGGGAGCTCCGTCCCAGACCTCGCTGGTCGTAGGCCAAAATCTCGAACGAATCCGGGGGCAGCAGGTCAAACGCCGTGGGGATACGGCGCAGGTCGCCTCCCGTGCCGCCTATGCCCAGCACCCGGGGGCCGGAACCCCGGATTTCATAATAGACTCTAAGGTCGCGAACATCGATAAACGGCATGGCTCAGGTCAGCAGCAAGGACGGCAATCGCCATCCCGGCCTGTCGCCCCGGTCTCCTCCAGACAACAACAGGCGCTTTTCCTGCCCATCAGGGAATTGATGACGGCGTTCGCACAGCCCACCCCCGCTATCACCGTAACCGCCCCGGCGGCGCAGTTTCGGACGCACGCCCCGCATTCCATACAGGCATCCCGGCAGGCGACCTCAACCCGTCCTCCGTTGGATTTAAAGACCCCCCGGGGGCATACCTCCAGGCACCGGAGGCAACTCCGACATTTCTCCTCAAAAAACCTCAGGGTGACCACATCGTTTAAATAGACGAAACGATTCATCTGCACTTTCCCCCATCAGGAAACAAAAAAACCGCCCAGCCAGAGAACGACGCCTAGAAAGCCCCCACCTATCTCGAGGGGCAGGGCGAAGCGCATCTCTCTCTTCACCCCTGACAGGGAAGTGTAGGTGGAGGCGCCGGTGAAATTCATGGCTAAAAAGGCGGCGATGGCCGGAATCAGAAGGGCTAAACCGAGGATCGTAAATAGGTCCCCGGCGGTGCGGGCCTCTTGTCCGAATCCGGCAAGAAAGACAACTAACCCGAAAATGCTTACGGAGAGACCCTTTGCCGAGAAAGCCCGTCCGGGGAGCCAGGGCAAAAGAACCGGGACAAGCACCGCCCCCATAAACAGGGAGAGCCCCAGGGCTGATCCCGCCGGGGGGGCGTGACGCAGTACGTTTGGCCAGAACGCCTGCCCTCCCAAAAAGCCTCCCAGCAGAACCAGCGCAAGAAAGAGGAAAAACAGGGCCTTTCCCCCGGCCACCAATTCAATGGGAATAAGGGCAAACCTTTCGGTTAAAGGAAAGTTCTTCCGTCGCATTTCCCCAGTGGCCTTTTTTCCGGCGGCCAGGAAGGGCTTTATGTCTTCCCCCCGGACGGGTCCGTAAACCACCCGGAACCCTGAGAGCTGTTTCACCAGATGGGCGGCCACGCCGGGGGCGCCGAGCTGGGGAAGGATCAACTCCCGATGATCCACCAGCCTGGCAAGGCCGCTTTTTTCGATCCTCTCGACCAATTCCTCCGTTCCAAAGGTTCCTTTGCCTGCGGCGCACCAGACGTTTATCCCTTTGGTGTCGAGAACCAGGATCCAGAAGTCGCCGCCCGTCAAGGCCTGGCGGAGGCGGTCGAAGGTGAGCTTGTAGTTCGCTGTTACCAAAACCGGCGATGACCCTCCGGGGTTACCCAGGGCGTAAAGACCAGGGTCGATGCTGTAGGTCATTCGGCCGATCCCCCAGCGGGCCCTCCAGGCCCCTGTCACATCGTCCCGGGTGAGGGACGAAGAAACCAGAGGAACCTTTCCCACTTTGGTTTCGAGGGCGCCGCTGAGAAATTTCTGAGTCAATCCCGGCAGGTCCGCCTGGACCTGAGGCCGCGGCTCTCAGCAGCCCGTCGCGCCCAAGCGGGGGGTTTCAGAATCTATTTCAGGGCGGCTTTCTTGCGCTGTTTTATCAGATACGGACATGGATTTTTCCTTTGCTTAAAAAAAAGGCTGTCTTGCCTCATGGAGGTATAGGATGAAGCCGTTTCGGATGTCAATGAGAAGATTGGGGAGGGCTCGAAAATCAGATAAGATTAGGGAACGCCGTTGACTCCCGTGACTTGCTGTTCTACTATCGGCGCAAGCACTTCGGCGGGATTTCAATCCGAAAAAAGCATGACCATCGCCCGCTTCTTCCGGCGGCTACCCCAGCTCACTTGAAATGCCGCCTAACCCCGGCTCTTCCTGACCTTGGATAAAATACCGTGTCGGGGAATCTCGGAGTCAAAATCAACACCCGAGAAACCATAGCCATTCGATCCGCTCCGGCAACGTCTGAAACAGTTCCCGCGCAAAGAAGACCCGACTTGTTCCCGGTTCGGGACGAAGGCATAGGCGACAAAACGGCCGTGGTGGCTCAAACTCAAGTCATAGGGAAGGGGGATACCATGCCGGCAGGGGAAAGGCGGGCCTAAGCGGCCGCCCTCCAGGCGCTCCCGCCTGATTTCTATTTCCGCGGAATCAAGACCGGTATGTAAGGCAAGGGCTGAGATGGCGGCCTTTCTTGCCTTTCGGGAAGCCGAGTCCCTCGATCCGCAAGCGGAATCGTCGTCGAGCAGATCAAGACCGGAGATGACCTCCTTTAAGACCCCGCTTTGTGTCGCGGCAATCACATAAACGTAATCGCCCCTCCCGGACCCCTCAAAATAAACGGGCAGCGCCGGGGTCATAACGACACCCCGGAACTCTTTCCCGCCGTTCTCCCAGGCCCCCTGGTCGAAGCCGTCCAGGATCACCTCAAACCGGGGAGGGATAAAGGAGAGATTCCCCGAAACCTTGCTTGCCGCCTTGTAGGCCGCCTCCTTTGCCGCCCAGAACAGCCAGAGCAGGCGGTCCTGCCCCCCGAGCCTCAGCATTTCCCGCTCACCTTCCGTTAGAACTCTGCTGAGGAATCGGCAATCGTTGCCCTTTCCTCTCGTCTCTATATCGGCAAGATCGACTATATCGTTGCCCAACCCACGCAAAGTATCCCTCCTCCATAGAGGCAAGTTTATCTATCACCTGTCTGGCGAGCTCCCGCTGGCCTCTCAGCCCCCCGGCCGCCGCCTTCTTGACTGTCAACTCCTCCGCCTTCGCATAGAGAGTTTCGCCAAAGCGGGGCAGGACCGTGTGCCCCGTCTGCCTCTCCCCTCTCAAATAGAGGCAGAGCACCCGGCAGGAAGGGTGGCTCTCGATAAATCTCCCCACCCCGTAGGAGAAGTTCTCCGTATCCACCCGGCCGAAGCGCGATCGGCCTCCCTCGGGAAAGATCATTACGCTGTGTCCGTTATCCAGGAGATGGGAGCATTTGTCCAGAACCGATTTCATCTGCCTGCGATCGCCGCCCCGGTTTACCGGGATGCATTTGGCGAGATAGCAAAGGGCGGCCAGGACTATGTTGCTCTGAAAGTTGTTTCTCTCGGGCAGGTTCCACGGCAGACGGCGGTAGTTGGAAAAATGCTCCGGAAGGGAGACCATCCCATAGACTAAAAGCAAAGAATCGATCATGGTGAGATGATTGGCGCAGATAAGCCAAGACCCCCGGTGTTTCTGAAACAACTCCCGGCAGGCCTCCCTCAGAGCCTTTAGATCCCTGATCCGGTACCCCATCGCCTTGATTCCCAGAAAATAAAGGGGGGCCAGCAATACCAGGGCCAGCACCCCCAGGATCATCTGGAACTTAAGACCGATTCTGTCCCACCTGTTCATACGGAACTCCTTTTTAAACGGATAGGCAAACCTAGGCACCGATTAATTTGGCCTTGATTATCTTCACCGCATCGCCGATGGTGGCTATACGATCGGCCTCATCGTCCTCGATGGTGATCCCGAAGGCATCTTCGCACTTGATGATCACGTCCACCAGCCGGGCCGAATTCACCTTCAAATCGTTCAAGATATGGGTATCGCCCCCGGCCCCCGCAAGGAGCAGGGGATCCCGGGTGTACTGTTTCAGAATGTTCAACATCTCCTCAAAAATCCTTCTCTCTTCCATGGGATACTCCTTATTAAAATATATCCAACAGCCCCCCTACCCTTCCCATTTCCGGAAGATCAGGCAGCTGTTGACATCGCCGAAACCGAAACCGGCCTTGGCGATGATCTTCAAATCCGGCAGATCCAGGCACCGCTTAGGGATGTGTTCCTCGAAGGGGGCAATGTCCTGATGGATGTCTTCGCAGTTCACCGAGGGATGCAGGAACCCCCTGGATAGCTCCAGCACCACCGCCGTCGATTCGATGGCCCCGGCCGCCCCGAGACAATGGCCGATTAATGATTTCGTCGCATTGATATAGGGAAAGTTCCCCGGCCCTCTTCCCAGCGCCAAGGCCCAATTCTTCACCTCGTGGGGGTCGGCGAAGGTGGCGGTAAGATGGCCGTTTATCCCGTCCACCTCACCGGGCTCGATCCCGGCGTCGGCAATCGCCGCCCGGATGCAACGGATCACGCCGGCGGGATTGGGCGCGGTCATCGTTCCGCCGCCCCGCTGTCCGCCGCAATTAACCGCCCCCCCCAGAACTTCCGCATAGATCCTCGCCCCTCTATTAAGGGCGCAGGACAACTCCTCCAAAAGAAGCGTCGCCCCGCCCGCCCCGGGGACAAATCCTGAGGCGCTTGCGCTCAGCGGACGGGAGGCCCGCTGAGGTTCGTCATTGAAACGCCGGCAGATAACCTTCATTGCGTCGAAACCCGCCCAGATATACGGCGAAGACCCTTCGGATCCGCCCGCCAGGACCCGCTTCGCCCGGGAATTTCTGATCCTCAGGAGGCCCTCGATGATTGCCTCGTTTCCCGTACTGCACGCCGAGGAGTTGGAGGTCACCTGGTTGCCCAGGGCAAGCAGGCCCGCCACCCGGGCGCTGGTGCCGCTGTTCATCACCTGTTCCACCAGCCGGCTTCCCAGTCTTCGCACCTTTCCTTCCCTGACCACCGGCACAAGTATGTCGGCGATGGTGTCCATCCCCCCGATCCCGCTGCCCAGGATTACCGCCGTGTCCCAGTCCACCTCGTCTCCGTCGGGGCCGGGAACGGCAAACCCCCCGTCCCTCCAGGCGTCCACCGCGGCCACCGCGGCGTAGCCGATGTTTTCGTTGATCGAGGGGATCTCCTCCTCGGAGAAGTGGTTCTTCCTAATCCGCTCAAATCCCTCGGGTATCCCGCCTACCTGGCAGCCGAAATTCAACGCGGCAAGCTCCGGGATCCGGCGGATCCCGGAGCGGCCTTCCCGCAAGGCCTTCTCGAATTCAACGATCCCGTAGCCATTCGGGGCGACCACCCCGAGTCCCGTTACCACCACCCTTGGCCTCTTCAAATTCTCACCCATGCCCCGGTCAACACCCCTGAACAAACCTCGACCAAGTCGTCTTTTACCACCCCAACCCGCGCCTTTAAGGTATCCTTGCGAAAATAGATCTTCTCGCCTCTTGCCACCACCTTCTCCCCGGGAAAAACCAGGGCCGTAAATTCCACCTCGTCGGCGAAGGTGAAGAGGGATACCCGGTTTCTCAGATCCGCCTCGCCCGTCCCAATCGTCATCAAATAGAGCCCCAGGGCCACCAGCCCCGCCTGGGCCATCGTTTCGATCAGGATCACCCCCGGGGTTACCGGTCGACCGGGAAAATGTCCCCGATAGAAGTATTCGTCCTCCCTGAAGGTATAGACGCCGGTCACCCCCTCCTCATCCAGTTCGATAAGCTCATCGACGAACCGGAAGGGCGGCTGCTGGGGGATCTGCCTGAGAATCCTCTGTCTTGTTTCGGAATCAGCCGCCATAAAGCCCGCCGTCCACCGTAATGACGCTTCCGGTTAAGTAAGTTCCTTTTACCGCGAGAAAGGCCACCACCTCCGCCACCTCCTCGGGGGTACCCGGCCGCCCCAGGACTACGTTATCGAGGAGTCGCCTTTTCGCCTCTTCCGGCAGGTGTTCGGTCATGTCGGTGGCGATAAAACCGGGGGAAACGGAATTCACCAGGATATTTCTCCCCTTCATTTCTCTGGCGAGCGATTTGGTAAAGGCGTCCAGAGCAGCCTTTTCCATGCTGTAGGGGATCTGGCCCGCGTTTCCCACCCTGCCTACGACGCTGGAAATGTTGATGATCCGCCCCCGTCCCTCCCGGAGCATGAACTGGCGGATAATCCTCTTCGTCAAATACCAGACCCCCCGGAGGAGGGCCCGCTGGGCGTCGAACTGATCGATCTTCATGCCGCTGATCTCGGCGTTAATCGCCCTCCCGGCGTTGTTTACAAGCACTAAGACCGGTGTCTTTCTCTCCCTTATCTCCTCGACCAGGGCGTCTATCTGGAAGATATCCTCCAGATCCGCCCGCAGAAGAAAACCGTCGGCGATCCCGGCGAGGATCCTTTTAGCCTCGTCCTCCCGGTGGCGGTAGTGGATCGCCACCTGGAATCCCTCCCCCGCGAGCGCCCGGCAACAGGCCGCCCCGATGCCCCCGCTGCCCCCGGTCACCAAGGCCAAAGGTTTCTCCGTCACATCCCCTCCCTTAAGTTACCTCAAGAAGCATTTCCGTCCAGGTCAGCCCCGCCCCGACCAGAGAAACGGCAACCACCAGTCCCTCTTTGAGTTCATCCCAGCGGCCGCTCAAGACCGAAGGGGCGCCGGCGGCGGCGGTATTGCCGAAGCGATCCACGTTGTACCAGTGATCTTCCGGGGCGATCCCGATCCTTTCACAAACCGTCGTGAGCATCCCCAGATTGGCCTGGTGGCCGACGAACTTAAACCGGCGCCCGTCCCTGCCGCAGGCCTCAAGCAGCCCCTTTACCCCTTCCGTCGTCTGCCTGATGGCGAAACCCTGAACGGCGTTTCCATTTTGCTGGAAATAGTTCAGACGGGGCAGGGTCACCTTCTGCCAGGCGGCGGGGTTGGAGTCAGCAAAACTGGCCCGGAAATGGATTCCCGCGGGCTCGGTCAAGGATACCACCGCCGCAGTGGAACAATCCCCGAAGAGGACGGCGCTCTTCCGGTCGGCATAATTGACCGATTTGGTGAGGTTTTCCGGATTGACAAGGAGGATGAAAGGGGGCAGGGCCTCGGGTTTCATCCTCAAGAGCATATTTATTTGCATCCCGAAGCTCGTACAGGCCGAATTCAGATCAAAGCACGGGGCGTCGATATTCAGCTCCGCGGCGATAGTCGCCGCCTCCGCCGGGGAGAGGTGATCCGGGGCCGAGCTTCCCGAAATGACCATCCCGATTGCCGAGGAATCGAGGCCGCATCTTTCCAGGGCCATCCGGGCGGCCTGGGCGCCGGTTTTCGCATTGCCCTCGGTGCAGACCTCCTGGGCAAGACGTAAGTCCCGGTTCAACGTATCTTTAAGATAATCCAGGGGCAACACCGTCCGACGGGTCCTTATCCCCACCCT
>JBBIJM010000089.1:0-8842 GCA_037445955.1 Syntrophobacterales bacterium | reverse complement strand
GATGGGGATTACGGTAAGATAGGTAAAAAGGCTCCGGCCGGGGAAGTCGTACCTGACCAGGAGGAAGGCGATGATTACCCCCAGAATGGACGTGGTTACCACCGTGGCCAATCCCAGAAGAATGGACCGCCAGACCGCATGAAGATAAAAGGGATCGGTAAAGAAATCCTTGAAATTACCGAAGGTGAAGGCCCCGCCTTTGGTCGTCACCGCGTCGTAGAAAAGGTGGATCAGGGGATAAATGAGAAAAACCACAAGAAAGATGGCAATGATGGCAATGCCGCACCAGCCGCCCACGTTTCCCCGGGGTCTGACCCCGGTCAAAGAAGGGTAGGTCCCGGTCATTGGCCGCTCTCCTTCCTTTCCCTGGGAATGCCTCGGGTTATGGATTTGGGAAAGGCAACATAGACCCCTTGACCCAAAGCCAGGGGCACATGGCTCCGGGGATCCTGGCAGTCGGATTTAAAGATAAAGTTGTTCTCCATCTCCACATCATAGCGGATCGTGTTGCCGCAGTAGTAGGTAAAATTTACCTTCCCGGCCAGGCAGTTCATGGTTTCATCGACCGGGGGCTCAGTATATATGTAGGACGTCTCCGGCCTGATGCTCACCACGCAGGGATCGTTTTCCCGGAAGGATTGATCCGAAACACCGTCCAGCAGGCCAAGGGGGGTTTCAAACTGGACATTCCTGCCGCTGTCGGCCTGTTTCACCCGTCCTTCGATCAAATTATTCGTGCCGATAAAATCGGCGACAAAGGTGTTGACCGGCCGTTCATATAGCTCGTGAGGCTCGCCCACCTGCTGGAGTCGGCCCAGGTTCATCACCACCATCCGATCCGAAAGGGTCAGGGCCTCTTCCTGATCATGGGTTACATAGATGGTGGTAATCTTGAGCTCCCGCTGGAGCTTTTTGATCTCCGCCCTGACCTGGACCCGGATCTTGGCATCGAGGTTGCTCAAAGGCTCATCCAGAAGCAGAACATCCGGATCGAGAACCAGGGCCCGGGCCAGGGCCACCCTTTGCTGCTGCCCCCCGGATAGCTGACCGGGATAACGTTTCTCGAGCCCTCCCAGATTGACCATGCCGAGGACCTTTTCCAGCTTTTCTTCAATCTTTTTTGCGGGGATTCCTCGCAGTTTCAGTCCGTAGGAGACATTTTCGAAGACCGTCATATGGGGCCAGAGGGCGTAATTCTGAAAGACCATCCCGATATGTCTGTCATAGGTAGGCACATTGATCATTGATCGATTGCCGAAATAGAGATCACCATGATCGGGGCGGTAGAAACCGGCAATCAGTCTCAAGAGGGTGGTCTTGCCGCAGCCGGAGGGGCCAAGAAGGGTAAAAAGCTCGCCGTCTTCGATCTTGAGAGACACGCGGCTGACCGCTTCGAGCGCCCCGAATCGCTTAACGATATCCTTTATTATGATTTCCACTTAAGAAGAATCCCTCCTTAAAAAATAAAAAAGGGGCGCCCGGGGCGCCCCTTTGTGGCTTACCTTCTAATCAACTCCTTGTGTTTCTCCATAATCTCCTTGCGGAAGTACTCGTTAACCTCGGAGTAGCGCTTCTGGGCGACATCTTCGTTGTAGATGTTGCTGATGGGTTGATCGTAGAAGGACCTGACCCCGCCGGTGAACTCGACGGCCAGTTCGGCGTGGGAGCCCGGTGCACCGGATACCTTCAGACGGGGATAGATGGAAAAGAGGCCCCGTTCCATGAAGATCCTCTGTCCTTCCTCGGTGAGGAGAAATTCGATGAACGCCTGGGCCGTCCGGGGATTGGGGGCCCCTCGGAGCACCGCGATGGGTTCGGAGGTTACGTAAGCGTTCGAGGGATACGTAAAACGCACGTCATAGCCGTTCAAGCGCTCTTCGAAGGCCATGTAGGAGGGAACGGCGAATCCCACGGCGAACTCCCCCTTGGAGACGAGGGAAGGGACGTCCCGGCTCCGGGCGGTGAAGTTGCCCGTATTGGCGGCGAGCCTGCGCGCCCAGTCCCAGCCCTTTTCCCAGCCCAGCATCTGGAGGATGACCTCGTAGGAGGCATGATTCGAACTGGAGCGGTCCGGGGTACACTGGACGACGTTTCCCTTGAGTTTCGGATTGAGCAGATCATCCCAATCCTTAATGGAATCCACCCCCAGTCTTTTTAAGAGCTTAGGCTGGAAGATAAGGCCGTAGGGCTCCAGGGTGGTTCCCACCCAGAATCTCTTGGGATCTTTCAGAGGCAGGGGCAAAGGCTTGCCGATGGTGGCGGGGATATCCTCCCAGATCTTGGCGGAAACCGTCAACGGCACAAGCAGATTCTGTTCCGCCAGCTTATCGAACAGGGCCGATTCCCCGCCCCAGAAGATATCCGCCTGGGGCCTGCCGCCCCATTCGACGATCTTACCGTAGCAGACCGGGGTTCCGGCGTGCATGGCGCTCACCTTCACATCGACCCCCCATCTCTTTTTGGCATAGGCGGCAAAGGCGTTGAGCGAGGCATCGGTGATGAACTTGGTGACCGGGGTCTGCAGAATGAGGGCCCCTTCGATGGGCGGGGTCTGTCCAAAACTCATCCCACCAAGCGGGGACAAGATAATTAAGGCGAAGCATAAGGACAAAAAGATTTTTTTCATTGCGTCATCCTCCTCCCTTCCCCTGTTTCTTCATTCAGGGGGCTAAGTAGCTCCATTTTGTTGTCCGGGATATCCGGCGCCGCCGTTTTTTGAGATCCTCTTCAACAACGCTTTTTATCTCCTGCCCTGATTCACCTCCTTAACCATTTTCAAGCTGCTGAATCGGGCGTCGGTTAGCATGAATCTCTAAGAAATGTCAAACCTTAAATTTTTAACGATAACTTCATTTGACAGAACCGGTTTTGGTGTTAAATGGACGAAGCGGGTTATCCGCATCTCAAATACCGATCAAGGAGGTTGATTATGGGTAAGAACAAAGAGGAAAACGCTATCCACCAGCGAATTACCCGCCGGGACCTGCTTAAGGTCATGGGCGCCGGGGCGATGCTTGCCTTAAGCCCGATCCCCGGGTTCGGTGAGGCGAGGGCCGAATTTGCAGCGGGAAAAGGCCGGGGCCTCATCTTTCTCGTCGGAGACGGGATGCCCCTGGGGGTGATCCGGGGGATGCACGAGATCAGCACCTCGGTTTTGAAAAACAGCGATACCCATTTCTACTCCCTGATGAGGGACAGTCGCGCCCGGGTGGGCTATATGGGGACGAAGAGTCTTTCGAGCATCGTCACCGATTCGGCGCCGGCCTCGGTGGCCTGGTCCACCGGATCGAAGACGGCAAACAGAATGCTCGCCGCCCTGCCCGACGGGAGGCCTCTCAAGACGATCATGGAGCTTCTTAGGGAGGAGGGCTACGCCTGCGGCCTCGTCACCACCACCCGGGTTACCCACGCCACCCCTGCGGCCTGGGTCTCCCATCAGCCGAACCGGGACGATGAAGAGGCCATCGCCCTCGATTATCTGAGTTTTCAGCCGGAGGTCCTCCTGGGCGGCGGGACGAGGCAGTTCGATGCCGCCAGAAGAAAAGACAAGAGGGACCTTTTCGCCGAATTCGCCCGGGCGGGCTATGCGGTATTCCGGGACAAGGAGGGTCTCCTTTCCCACGACCCCTCGTCGGACAGGCGGCTCTTCGGCGTTTTCAATCCGTCTCACTTAAGTTACTATGTTGATCGATTAAACAACACCGACCTAGACCGAAGGGAGCCGTCCCTCCCCGGGATGACCCAGGCCGCCTTAAAGAGGCTCTCCCAGCATCCCAAGGGGTTCATCCTCCAGGTCGAGGCGGGGCGGATCGACCATGCCAACCATGCCAACGACGCCTGGGGTTCCCTTATGGACATGTACGAAATGGATCTCACCCTGGGGGTGATCCGGCAGTACCTGGCAAAGAATCCCCAGACCCTGCTTATCATCGTTTCGGACCACGGCAACGCGGGCTGGGGGATTAACGGGACCGGCGTCGAATACAACGACTCAACCGAGGCCTTGAGAAAGTACACCCCGATCAGGGCCTCTTTCGAGGTCATGGGGGCCCAGATGCGGGGGAAGACCCCGGCAGAGATAAAAGGCATCTTTGAGCAGCTAACCACCCTCGGCTTAACCGATGGGGAGGCGAACCTGATCTTCGAATCCCTCCAGCCGGGCTATCGGCCCTTCCCAGGCGATTTTCTCAATTATCCCGATACGATCCTGGGCCGCATCCTCGCCCACAGCGAATACCGGAGGGAAGGAGGCCGGGTGGTCCCGGTGATAAGGCGCGGCAATGTCGGGTTCACCTCCTCCACTCACACCGGCGAGGATCAGCTCTATCTGGCCTACGGCCAGCGGGCCGAAGAACTTGGCCTTACCGGATATATTGAAAACACCGATATCTTCAAGGCCCTCTTGGGATACTTCGGGATCAGATACCGGAATCCGGCGATGACCGCGGAGGCGGCCCGTCCCTTGATCAAGGCCCTTTCCGCCGCACAATGGGAAAGGCACATGAGGCTTCATGTGACTTGATTTTCAGGAACCTTTGATTGCCATGCAATTCCAGTTAAAAACCGATTTCGCCCCCCGGGGGGACCAGCCTCAGGCCATCGCCGCCCTCAAGGCCGGCCTTTCCGGGGCGGAACCTCATCAGGTCCTCCTGGGGGTGACCGGTTCCGGCAAGACCTTCACCATCGCCAACGTCATCGCCGCTCTCCAGAGACCGGCCCTGGTGATCGCCCACAACAAGACCCTGGCCGCCCAGCTCTACGGCGAGTTCAAGGACCTCTTTCCGGAAAACGCCGTCGAGTACTTCGTGAGCTACTACGATTACTACCAGCCCGAGGCCTACCTCCCGGCGACGGACACCTATATCGAGAAGGATTCGGCCATCAATGAGGAGATCGACAAGCTCAGGCACCGGGCCACTTACAGCCTCCTGGAGAGGCGGGATGTGATCATCGTGGCGAGCGTCTCCTGCATATACGGATTAGGCTCCCCCGAGGCCTACCGGGGCATGCACGTCACCCTGGAGGCGGGGGGGGATTTTCCCCGGGACGAACTCCTCCACCGGCTCGTAGAGATCCAGTATCAGCGAAACGATTTCGATTTTTACCGCGGCACCTTCCGCGCCCGGGGGGATGTGGTGGAGATATTCCCCCCTTACGAAGAGGACCGGGCGATCCGGGTGGAGTATTTCGGCGATACCATCGAGTCCCTCACCCTGGTCGATCCGCTCCGGGGAAAGAGGCTAGGCAGGATCGAGAGGATCGCCGTCTATCCCGGCAGCCATTATGTAACGGACCGGGAAAACCTGCGGCGGGCCGTCGCCGCCATCCGGGCAGAGCTGGCGGAGAGACTGGAGGAATTGAATCGGGCAAACAAACTTCTCGAGTTCCAGCGGCTTAAGGAAAGGACCGGGTTCGATCTGGAGATGCTCGAGGAAATGGGCTATTGCCAGGGCATCGAAAACTACTCCCGCCATCTAACCGGCCGTCGTCCCGGGGAGCCACCGCCTACCCTGATGGAATATCTCCCGGACGACGCCCTTCTGATCATAGACGAGAGTCATGCCACTATCCCTCAGCTCATCGGCATGTACCGGGGGGACAGGTCCCGGAAGGAAACCCTGGTGAACTACGGTTTCCGTCTCCCCTCCGCCCTGGACAACCGGCCCCTTACCTTCGATGAATTCGAGCGGTTTCCCCAGCAGCGGATCTACGTGTCGGCAACGCCGGGAGATTACGAGCTCTCCAGGTCAACAGGCCGGGTGGTCGAACAGATCATCCGTCCAACCGGTCTTATGGACCCCAGGGTTGTCATCAAACCGGTTATGAACCAGGTGGACGATCTATTAGAAGAGGTGAGGAGGCGGGCGGAGAAAGACGAGCGGGTTCTGGTAACCACCCTAACCAAGAGCGGCGCGGAAAACCTCACCGCCTATTTTAAGGAGCTGGGGGTTCGGGCGAGATACCTCCATTCGGATATCAAGACCTTAGAGAGGGTGAGCGTCATCCGGGATCTCAGATTGGGCGAATACGACGTGCTCATCGGCGTGAATCTTTTGCGGGAGGGCCTCGATATCCCCGAGGTCTCCCTCGTCGCCATTCTCGATGCGGACAAGGAGGGATTCCTGAGATCCGAGCGGTCCCTCATTCAGACGAGCGGCCGGGCGGCGAGGAACATCGCCGGAGAGGTAATAATGTATGCGGACCGACTGACCCCGGCCATCGAGGCCTGCCTCAATGTAACCAAAAGGAGGCGCGAAATCCAGGAGAGATTCAACAGAGAAAATGGCATCACCCCGGAGTCCATTCGCAAGGCGATCTCGGATCATCTGGTTTCGATCTCCGAGGCCGACTACCTGACCATCCCCAGAGAAGAAAAAGGCAAGGACCGGGAGTTTGCCTCAATAGATCTCGAGGTCCTTCTGCCGGATTTAACCAGGCAAATGAAGGAGGCCGCCTCCCGCCTGGAATTTGAAAAGGCCGCCGCCCTCCGGGACGAGATCAGGGACTTGAAGGCCATCCTGCTTGCCCGTTGAATTGCTTCAATCTTTACAATGGAACGAATTAAGTCTGACCCCAAACATCCATTAGTCATTTCGACCGCAGGGAGAAATCTCAATAAGGTCACAGACCTTAAGATTTATCGTCGCTGAAAATAATAGGGGCGCTCTCCCCCTATTCTCCTAAGGTCAGCGGCCGAGGGCACGGGAGGTCCGCTGCACCGATTTGTTGGCTGGATTTCGCCTTCGAACCTCAAGACTTGCGCTCGATCCGGCAAGCGCCAAGCATACCCGCCTAAGTTTTGCGACTTGCCGCAATCGAAGCGTTACTGCATCACGACTCATATTAATCTTCATCAGTAATGCTCCTTAGGAAATTAATGTCATCCTGATCCTGACCGCTTCTGCGAAAAGACTTCATGAGGATCAGGCCTTCCGGCGAAACAACGCTGATATCACCATGCTCCCATTCAACCTTCGTGCGACTGTCCCAGGCACTCTTTATTTCCGGCGTAACGATCAGTAAAGCCAGAATCAGGGTCTCAGAAGTGATTGGTTCGATTTTGCTGAGCCGGCGAATATGAATCTTTCCCCCATGAAAGTCCATCGGCCCAGCTTCAAAGGTGAACCCCAAATCCCAAACGGCACGCCTCGTCGATTCAAGTGAAGACGCCTCGATCAATAAGTCTATGTCGAGAGTAGCCCGCGGCAAAGCATAAATGGCCATTGCCAATCCACCGCACAGGGCATACTCGATTTTCTCCCGCTTGAACTTCGCGATCAGCTCTTTCAACTCGTCTAAGATATCCATCACATTCTCCCGCTTAGCATTCAGATTCTTCAGGATCTTCTTTGCCAATGGTTCCTTGATTTCGCCGTGCCTGGGATTTGTCTCCTTCTTCTATTTGCATGAAATCGGACCTGTCTGCTGACCTGTGCGTTAGCTGCGAAACCCTGTTGGTTCGATTGTTCCTTGTATTCTTATCCTCATAAAAAAGCAAAGTATCCTTTCGTTTTGTCCTTAAATGTCAATATTCAAGTCTGACCCCATGTATCTTTCCGATTGACTTTATCTGAAACTCGTCTATGGTTTCTTCCTTGCTTCGTTCGATATGACTTGGGGGGCGGGAAGCGATCTCCCCGCCGGAGGGGAAAAGAATGGGGGAGCGGATAATCCGGGTGGGCCACAGCCCCGATCCAGACGACGCCTTTATGTTTTACGGCCTGGCCTCAGGAAGGGTCCGCATCCCGGGACTTATGTTCGAGCATCTCCTCGAGGACATCCAGTCCTTGAACCTCCGGGCGCTGCGGGCGGAGCTGGAGGTGACCGCCGTCTCCGCCCACGCCTATCCCTTCGTCGCCGACAACTACTGGATCATGAAAACCGGGGCGAGCATGGGGGAAGGGTACGGCCCGGTGCTCGTCTCCAAGAGATACAAAACCCTGGAGGAACTCGGAGGAAAGACAATCGCCGCCCCCGGGGAACTGACCACCGCGGCCCTCCTCTGCCGGATATTCACCCCGGAGCTGAAGGAGGCGCACGTCCCGTTTTCGGAGATCATGACCCGGGTCGCCGCGGGGGAATTCGCCGCGGGGATTCTCATCCATGAAGGCCAGCTTACCTATCAACGGGAAGGCTTTCACAATATCCTCGATTTCGGCGAGCTCTGGGCCGGAAAGACCGGCGGGCTGCCTCTCCCCCTGGGCCTGGATCTGGTGCGGAAGGATTTGGGCAGGGAGCTTGCGGTTATGATTACCACCGCTTTGCAAGAAAGTATTCGCCTGGGCTACGAGCACCGGGACGAATCGATCCCTTACGCGCTTAAATGGGGCCGGGGAATCGAGACGGATCTGGGGGAGCGTTTCGTCAAGATGTACGTAAACGAAAGGACCCTGGACATGGGGGAGGAGGGGCGGCGGGCCCTGGAGCTCCTTTACTCCCTTGCCGCCGACCGGGGCTTGATACCCCCGCAGCCGCCGGTGGAACTCATCTGAGGGAAAGATCTGAACAAGGTCGTTATGAGGAACTTAACCGGCGAGAAATCGATGGCTTTGAATAATCTCATTTCAAGGGGCGCAGGCCACCAGAAATCTTAAGGTGAGACCTTTGCACAGCCCCCCTTTGGTCATGCCGGACTCGATCCGGCATCCAGAAACTATTTGAAAATACTGGATGCCGGCTTTCGCCGGCATGACGGAGACGGTCAATTTACATGGTTGTGCAAAGCTCTCAAGGTATTCATGCTGTTTACGATTTCTCCCTGCGGTTGAAACGACCTGATCACCGGTTTTTCAAAGCTCTCTTATGTATCCGCCGCCCGAGCCAAAGCCGGGGGCCGGCTTGC
>JBBIJM010000088.1:0-9422 GCA_037445955.1 Syntrophobacterales bacterium | reverse complement strand
AGGCAAGCCCAAGACACCTCTACGGGATAAAAGGTATTACCCGGGCTTGGAACAGGCTCATTTCAAGGGGATCGAGCGGCTGGAAATCTTGATGTCTAAGACCTGATTCAAGATCTCCCCCCGCGGCAGAAACGACCAGGTGCTTTTTCAAGATTCCCCTTTCCCGAACCTCCCGATTTCCTCCCAGCGTTTAAGATCCTCCGGGGCGTTTATGTTGAAAAACATCCTTCCTTCCGGATCAAATCTCCGGATTATCTCGGCCGGGATGATCAGAGGTTTGACCTTGCGGTATAAGTCGATGATCTTCAGGTTGCCGGCCTTAAGCAGTCTCTCGATAGGGGCCAGGGTCTTGCGGGAATAGATCCCGTGGAGGGGTTGCAGGCCGTCGGGCGGGTTGGGCACGACGATCTGATGCTTGCCGATCGAATCGATCATATAGCGGATAAAATCCCCATCGACATGGGGCAGGTCGCAGGGGGCCACAAATCCGTATTCATTGGAAATGTAGAAAAGGCCCGTGTAGAGCCCCCCTAAGGATCCTCTGTCCTTGAAGATATCGGCAACTATAGTCGCCTCAAGATCCACATAATCAAGGGGGGAATTGGTGACGATAATAACCTCGGGGAAGATCTCCTGGAAAACACCAAATACCCGGTCGATGAGACGCCCTTGGGCGAGGTTGAGAAAGGCCTTGTTGGTTCCCCCCATCCGGGTGTTTTTACCCCCGGCGAGAATGATTCCGGAAATATTAGTTCTCAAGGCGGTATTCCAAGACCTCCCGTCAGGGGATCCCCGCTTCGCAGGGAACCGCCGTCTGGCACTTGCCGCAGGTGCTCGCCGGATAGCCGCTTTTGAGCCTCAGGGCGTTCAACGGATCCTCGATGAAAATATACTGGTGACAGCGTTTCTTGTCCTTGCCCGAGGCGGTTATGGCCCCGGAAGGGCAGCGCTCAATACAGGCGCCGCAGGAGCCGTCTTTCAAGAACGGACAGTAGGCATAGGGGTCGTTATAGGGTCTGGCCGTAGGGGTAAGGACCAGATCGGTGATGACGCTGCCGAAACGGCCGGCCATCCCCCGGGGGGTAATGATTCCCCGGTTGAGGCCGAAGGTCCCCAGCCCGGAGATGAAGGCCGCATGCCGCTCGGACCAGTTGCTAAGAAGGAGGGTATAATCGGCGGCAAAATCCTTCTCCAGAATCGGGGCCACCGCCTTGGCCCCTTGGCCCGCCAGCTCTTTTACGATGAAGGTCCTCAGGCGATTATTGATCTCTTCCCCGAGGAACCGGGCCCTTAACCATTCTTCCGAAGCTACCCCGGGGCCGTAATTGGATTCGCGAATGTCCGCGGTAAAAGGGAGGAAGAAGGAGATCACACTTGCGGCCCCGGGCAGCCATTCGCCGGGACTCCGGTGTACCTCGCCTACGATGTCCCTTTTTTTGAGCGACCGGTAGAGTTCATCGGAAGCGGAGGAAAAACCGAGAAGCGGTTTCTCGTAGATCTCTTTTCCTCCGGCCAGGGTATTCCTCTTTTCCGATCCGATGAAGGCGGCCGCCTGCTCGCCTAGCCTATCCTGGAAGTTTTCCATCCTCCTGACCTCCCAAACCTTTGATGCGCCTCAACAGATCATAAAGGCAATCTTCTTCGTCTCGGCCGGTATCGGCTAGGACATGCCGATCGGCAGGGATCCCGGTGATTTGCTCAAAGTCCCTCTTCTGGGCGTCGATAAGCTCCCAGCGCCCATCGGAGGGCTCCCCCGTTTTATCGATCCGTTTATCCAGCCTTTCTTTGATCAACCCTTCACCGCAGGTCGTCTCGATCACAAGAAAACCCGCCCCCAGGGCCGCGGCCCTTGCAGCGGCGGCCAGGCGATGGCTGCTTTTCCTGTAGGAGGCGTCGATGATGACCGATTTGCCCCGGGCAATAAGTTCCCCGGCCTTCTCAAGCAGATAACCGTAGGTCTCCTCGGTGATCGATTCCGTATAGATCCCCTCGCCATAGAGATCGAGGCGGCGCTCCGCGGCGTCTAAATTGAGCAGCCGCTTCCGCTCCACATCGGAGCTGACCACTTCGGCCCCCAGCAGGGGGGCCAGCCTTGAGGCCAGGGAGCTCTTCCCGGTTCCCATGAGCCCCGCGGTGATGATCAACAGCGGCACATCCGGCCTTGTCGCATAGGCCAGCGCCAGGTCGAAGTAGCGGCGGGCGGCGAGCCCTGCCTCCCGCCGCTCCTCCCCGGTTATCCCCCGGTCGTCCAGCCGGAAGCTCACCACCTTTCCCCGGACATAGGCATAATAGCACTTATAGAAATTGAGCAATTTCAGAAGATCCCGATCATCGGTACAGGCTACGTAGGCCCGGACAAAATCCTCCGCGAGGGGCTCATGGCCGTTTAAGTCCAAATCCATCGCCAGGAAGGCCACCTCCGCCGCGACATCGGCAAAGCGGAATCTCTCGTTGAACTCGATGCAGTCGAAGATGCTGATGCCGTCATCGAGACAGATATGCTCCAGATGAAGATCTCCGTGACATTCCCTGATCCTGTGCTCCCGCACCCGCCGGTTAAAAAGCCCCTCTTGCCTCTTGAGGAAATCGAAAGCGCAGTCTTTGATGAAATCATATTGACCGCGGGGGATGGTGACCCCGATATATCCTTCGGTCTGCCGGAAATTTTCCTCATGGTTGCGATGGATCGTAGCCAGGGAACCTATTTCATCTATCTTTCCTCCGGTTTTCGCCTCTTTATGAAAACCGGCTATTTTTTCCGCGAGCTTTCCCGGTAAGGACCGGTCGAAATCCCCTTTTAAAATCACCTTGAGCATCTTTTCCTTAGGCAGTCTCCTCATCTTGACGGCATATTCGACGATCTTTCCGTCCCCGCCCAGATGGAGGGCACCTTCTTCATCTTCCCTGATTTCCACCGCCTCAAGATAGACTTCCGGGGCAAGCCTCCGGTTCAACCTGATCTCTTCCCGGCAGTACCACGCCCTTTTCTCAAGGGTGCTGAAATCGAGAAAGCCGAAATCGACCGCCTTTTTCACCTTATAGACGAGATCCCCGGCCAGAAAAACCAGCGAGGCATGGGTCTGCTCGAGCTTTACCTCGCCCGGGGGTCCGGGGTAAAAGGCCGGATTAAGCATGGCATCAAGAAGGCCGGGATGGGTCATGAACAAAACTCCCTCAAATTTTACAGCAGGCCGACGGGGTCACGTCTTTGAAAGGACCGTTTCAAACGCTCTAAACGAAGGTTCCCGCCAGGATCTTCAATAACTTTTCCGGGTTGATAGGTTTGGAGAGAAACAAGTCGGCGCCGGCGCCGAGCCCGGCCGCCCGATCCTCCTCCTGGCTCTTGGCGGAAAGAAAGACGATGGGCATCTGTTTGAGTTCATCCCTTTCCCTGATCTTTCGGCAGAGTTCGATGCCGTCCATAAAGGGCATGATTATATCCAGAATCGCCAGATCAAAGGCTTCCTGTTTGAGCTTCTCGAGGGCCTCCCGGCCGCTGGTGGTGATGGTGACCTCATAACCCTGGGGCTTGAGCAGTTCCGATAAGGCCAGAAGGATCAGTTCGTCATCGTCAACGATGAGTATCTTCTTCATCATTTCTACCTCTCATGACTGCAGGAATGAAGATCTTCACTTCCGTTCCCCTGCCAACTTCGCTCTTGAGGTCGATCCTCCCCCCATGGGTTTCTATTATGCCGAAACAGAGAGACAATCCCAGTCCGGTCCCTTTAAAGACCGGCTTCGTTGTGAAAAAAGGTTCGAACACCTTGGTCAGGTTCTCTTCGGGGATGCCGATCCCCGTATCCTTTACCGAGGCCACCACAAAAGCCTGACCGTCTTCATACTCTAAGCGGGAGCTGATTGTCAACTCCCTTGGGCCGCTCGTCTCGTCCAAGGCATCCCGGGCGTTGGAGAGAAGATTCAGGAAGACCTGCTCCAGCTGGTTCGCGTCGCCGGTGATTTCCGGCAGGTCCGCCGCGAGATCGTTGACGATAATGATATTGTGATTGAGGAGCTGCTGACCGTTGATTAGCAGGGCATTTTCGATGGGTTGATTGATATTAAGCGCCCGGAGGGAGACGTCGGTCTGCCTGGAAAACTCCCGGAGATGATTCACTATCTTCTCGATTCGATCGTTGCATTTGCGGATGATCTCGAAACGCCGGACATTGGGGCATTCCTCATGCAGATTTGCTGAAATGACATGCAGGATCGTCTGGGAGGCCATAAGGGGGTTGTTTAGCTCATGGGCCACCCCGGCGACCAGTTCCCCGAGCGCCCTCATCTTTGAGGCCTCTATCAGATGCGCCTGGGTTTCCTTGAGCTTCATCTCGAGTCTCTTCTGCTCGGTGATGTTCTTAAAGACACCCGCCGTCCCGATTGTTTCCCCCTCTGGGTCCTTAAGGAGCGAGGCCGAGGTAAGGATGTAGAGGATATCGCCGGTCTTGGCCTTGACCTGCATTTCGTAATATTCCACCCGTGAGCGGGCCCGGAGCTGGGACATGAGTTCCCTGGCCTCGGCTATACCCCGCAAGTAAACGGAAGAGATGTGGACCCCCAGGAGTTCGGAGCGCTTGTATTGGAGCAATTCCTCCATGGCCCGGTTGAGATAGGTAATCTTGCCCTTCAAATCGGTGGTGACGATTCCGTCCACCGAACTCTCCATGATATTTTCCAGAAATTCCTTCGTTTCCCGGAGCTGTCTCTCCAGGACCATCCTTTGACTGATCAGGATCCTTTTTTGGGTGATATCCCGAACGATCTCCACAAACCCGGAAACCGGCCCGCCGGGCTCCCGGATCACCGTCACCGTAGAGTGGGCCGGAAACGTCTCCCCGTCATTCCTCAAACGGTCCAGTTCCAGGTCGCATACCCCGTGGGCCATCGCCCGGCGGGAGATGTCCCTCGGGATTCCCCTTTCCAGGTCGGCGGGAGTTACCGTCAGGCGGATATTCTCCCTGCCGATCATCTCGTCCTTCTTCCAGCCGAAGATGTTTTCCGCCCCCTTGTTGAACTCGGTAATCACCCCGCGGTAATCTACCGCAATGATCCCGTACTCGGTGGCGCTGTCCAGGACGCTCTTTAAAAAGTGGGAAAGTTGACGATAGCTCTGTCTCGATTCCTCGATCTCCCGGGTCCGCTCGGCCACCACCGTCTCCAGATGAATGGTGTAGAGCTGAATCTGGTCCGCCATCCGGTTGAAGGACCGCCCCAGCGTGCCGATCTCATCGGAACCGCGGATCCGGACCCGGCCCGAGAGGTCGCCATTCACCATCCGGGCGGTGGCCCCGGTCAACTCCTTGATCCGCCGGGCCAGGAAGTACGAGACCAGGAGAGTGAGAACGAAAGCCAGCACCAGAATCGCCGCCAGGACTATATAAATTGTTCTCTCGGTATCGAAGAGGCTTTCATAGATCTCCTCTTCGTAAGCCCCGGCGGCAATGATGAGTTCCCAAGGCGGAAAATACTGGTATTTGATGACCTTGTTGCGAGGTTTCTTCTCGCCTTCCTCCGGATTGTACCAGGGGTAGCGGAGGGTCTTTACCTCCCCAAGAGAGCTCGCGAGGGCCCCTTCGATCATGACCCGGATATAGGCAAACCCGGACGAATCGACGGCATCAATGATGTTTTCCCCTTCCCTGGCGTGATGGATGAGGAGCTTGCCCCGGATGTCGATTCCGTACACATAACCGGTTTTTCCAACCCTGATCCCCTTTATCTCCCGCCGGAGGGCGTTTAACACCTCCCCTTCGGTGAGGGTAAAGGATCCCTTGAGCCGGTTTACCTCCTGATAGACCTGACAGATCGAGTAAACATTCCGGACGAGCTGTTCCAGGTTTTCGTCGGATGATCTCTTCAGGGCCTCCCGGAACTGGTTTAAGGAAAAGAAAGAAACGGCAAAGAGCGGAAGCAGGGTAAGAAATATGGTTATCAGGATAAGTTTTTTTCTGATGGTCAGGTCAGGCAGGGATTTTAACTTGAGTTTTTCCGCAACCTGATTCAATCGCCCTGCTTTCATCAGCTAAAAACCTAAAGAAGCAATTGATAAGACGCCCGAGGCTGGGCGGACACCGTTATGACCTGCAAACTAATACCTCTTTCTTTCTAAAGCAAGCTATTTTCCTTGGCTCTCCCGCCGATTATCTGATAAAGCTGGAGGGAATTCACCTCCGGGCGGTACGGGGCCAGACAGGCAATCATGAAGACGATCCTCATATACGATGACCTGATGGGTCGCTTCGATTTCGGCCTGGATCATCCCTTCAAGCCGGAGAGGGCCATTAAAACCTATGAGCTCCTGGGCCGGTACGGCCTCCTCGGTCATTCCCATATGACCGTTCATAAACCGGAGGCCGCCGCCGGCTCCCTCCTCGAGTCTTTCCACAGCCCCTCGTACCTTGCCGCCCTGAGAGAGGCAAGCCTGGGCCGCGTAAATCTCGAGATTTTGGCCTGCGGTCTGGGGACAGAGGATAATCCCATTATCCTGGGAATCTATGATTGGGCCGCCCGGACCGTAGGCGGAACGGTTTTCGGCCTGAGATGCCTGCTTGACGGGGATGCCACCCGGGCGTTCAATCCCTTCGGCGGATTCCATCATGGCTCCCCTAACCAGGCGGAAGGGTTTTGCTATCTGAACGATATTGTCGTCGCTGTCAGGGATGCCCTGGCCCGGGACAACGCCTTGAAGATAGCCTATATCGACTGCGACGCCCACCACGGAAACGGCGTCCAGGACGCCTTCTACGACGACCCCCGGGTTCTGGTCATATCTCTGCATGAAACCGGGAAGGGTCTCTATCCTTGGGGCGGCTGGGAAAATGAGATCGGCCGGGGACCGGGGGAGGGATACAACCTCAATTTCCCCCTGGAGCCGGGGACCGACGACGAGATCTACCGGTTTGCCTTCGATGAGATCGTACCGCCGGTAGTCTCCCGGTTCCGCCCCGACGTCATCCTGGCGCAGATCGGGGCAGACACCCTCATCTCCGATCCCCTGACCCATCTTAAGCTCACCAATCTCGGTTATCGCCGGACGGTGGAGGAGATCCTTAGGCTCTGTCCCCTGGTTATCGCTCTGGGCGGGGGCGGCTACGACCTGTACCGCACCGCCCGGGCCTGGACCCTTGCCTGGGCGAGCTTAAACGGGATGGAACCGGTGGATGAGCTGGCCGGCCTGGTGGGGGGAATGATGTACGGCCCGGAAAAGGAGGTCGGCAGCCTCTACGATTATCCCTACCTGACCAAAGGGGAGGTCAAGGAGCGGGCCTGGCAGGAGGCCAGGAGGGTTGCCGCTTACCTCAAAGGGAAGATATTTCCAATCCTGGGACTGTAACCTGCTCCGCTGTCGCCGGGGGTTTCAGACCCCCGGCGACGGGACCTTGATTACTGTCTTTCGGAAATGAGCTTCTCCACCACCGACGGATCCGCCAGGGTCGAGGTATCGCCTAACTGGTCGATCTCCCCTTCGGCGATCTTCCTTAAGATCCGGCGCATGATCTTGCCGCTTCTCGTTTTCGGCAGACCCTCGGTGAAATGGATCTTGTCGGGCACGGCGATGGGACCGATCTCTTTTCTAATGTGGAGGACGAGTTCCTTTTTCAGCCCTTCCGTCGGGGCAAAACCCTCCTTCAGGGTTACGAAAGCATAGATCCCCTGCCCCTTGATCTCATGGGGAAAGCCCACCACCGCCGACTCGGCGACGCTCTTATGGGCCACCAGGGCGCTTTCCACCTCCGCCGTCCCGAGACGGTGACCGGAAACGTTGATCACATCATCCACCCGGCCCATGAGCCAGTAGAAGCCGTCTTCGTCAATTCTAGCCCCGTCGCCGGTAAAGTAAAGGCCGGGATACTGGACGAAATACTGCTGTTTGAACCGTTCGGGATCGCCGAACACCGTTCGCATAAAGCTCGGCCAGGGTCTCTTGATACAAAGGTAGCCTCCCTCGTTAACCTCCGCCTCCGATCCGTCCTGTTTGACCACGATCGGCTGGACGCCGAAATAAGGCACCGTCGCCGATCCGGGCTTCATCGGGATCGCCCCGGGAAGAGAGGTGATCAGGATCCCCCCGGTTTCCGTCTGCCACCAGGTATCGGCAATGGGACAGAGCTCCTTGCCGATCACCTGATAATACCACATCCAGGCCTCGGGATTGATCGGCTCGCCCACCGAACCCAGCATCCTTAAGGTGCTCAAGTCTCTTCTGGCCGGCCACTCGTCGCCGGTTTTCATCATGGCCCGGATGGCGGTGGGCGCCGTATAGAAGATGTTGACCCGGTATTTTTCCACAATCTCCCAGAAACGGTCCGGTTCGGGATAGTTGGGAACCCCTTCGAACATGAGGGAGGTCGCCCCGGAGCTCAAAGGCCCGTAAACGATGTAACTGTGGCCGGTAACCCAGCCGATGTCCGCGGTGCACCAGTAAACGTCCTCTTCCCTATAGTCGAAGACATCCTGGAAGGTCATCGTGGTGTAGAGGAGATACCCTGCGGTCGAGTGGAGAACCCCCTTGGGCTTCCCGGTGGAACCGCTGGTATAGAGGATGAAAAGGGGATCCTCCGCGTCCATCCTTTCGGCCTCACAGGTTGCGGAGGCGTCTTTCATCACCTCCTGCCACCAATGATCCCGGCCCTTCTCCATGGCCACGTCCTGATCGATCCTTTTCACCACCACACAGTTCTTGACGAACTGGCAGGCGGCCATGGCCTGATCAGCGTTCTGTTTGATGGGCAGAACCCGCCCGGACCGGTAGCCGTAGTTGGCGGTAATCAGGGTTTCCGAACGGCAGTCGAGGATCCGGTCTCTTAAGGCGTCGGCGCTGAAGCCTCCGAAGACGACGCTGTGGATCGCCCCGATCCGGGCGCAGGCGAGAAGGGCGATCGCCAGTTCCGGGATCATCGGGAGGTAAAGGGTTACCCGATCCCCTTTCTTCACCCCCAGTCCCTTCAAAACATTGGCAAATTTACAGACCTCCCGATGGAGCTGCTGATAGGTGTAGGTCTTGGATTCCTCGAGGGGCTCTCCCTGCCAGATGAGGGCGGCCTTGTTCCTTCTCCAGCCGTCCAGGTGGCGATCCAGGCAGTTGTAGGAGGCGTTGAGCTTCCCGCCGCGGAAATAGGAAATGGAAATCTCATCCTGGAAACTGTATTTTTCCACCTCCCCCGGCCACTTTTCAAACCAATGGAGTTTCTTCTCGGCCATCTCGGCCCAGAATTCCCCCGGCGTTTCGACGGATCTTCGGTAGAGCTCTTTGTACTCCGCCATGCTCTTGATCCGGGCGCCCTCGCTGAACTCTTTCCCCGGGTGAAAAACCCTTTTTTCCGAATAAACCGACTCGACATTGCTTACCTTTTTCTCTGACATAACATCTCCTTGTGAATGTTGGCCTTAAAGCCCGTTAATTGACGAGCCGATACCATTTG
>JBBIJM010000087.1:0-9670 GCA_037445955.1 Syntrophobacterales bacterium | reverse complement strand
TTTCCCTTCCCTCGAGGGTCTTCCGGGCGGGTTTATACAAAAGGGCGTTTAAAAAAAGGATTAGAACAAGGAAATTAATTATCTGAAAGAAAACCGAATAATCGAGACTAATCATCTGATACCTTATGAAGCCTTCATAATTTTGGTCGCGCTCTTCTCCAAAGACCTCCGGCCGGAGGATTTAACGGTATTCTCCATCTCCGGCTTCGCTGGGAACCTCAATCATATGACGTGGCATCTGTCAAGTATTTTAACTCAAACGCCTATTTATCCCGTATCTCCCGGTTCATCCCCCATGACGATGGAACCTTTAAAGACACCTCCCTCCCGAATAACCAGGGTTGGGGTCATAAGATCGCCATAAACCTTGCCGGAAGGAAAGATCTCCACCCGGTTCTTCACCTCGAGTTTTCCTGTTACCCGGCCGCTTACGGCCATACTGTTGACGACGATATCGGCCTTGATCTCCGCTGTTTCTCCTACCACAAGAGTTCCCTCACCGCTGATCTCCCCGTGGAAATCCCCGTCAATCCGGACGGATTCGCTAAAGAGCAGCTTCCCGTGAAATACGGCGCCCTTTCCCAGGAAGGCCTTTACATCTTCTCCGTTCTTCTCCCCCATAAGACCTCCATTTGAACTGAAGCGATTAACGATATCTTCTCCCCTTCCGTTCTATACCCCCGAACCATACCAGAACTTCATCATCTTTCAAGATTTCAAAGACAACCTTCTTGCATTTATATTCATCAACAACCCCACCCCGAACAGGGAAACCACTATCGCCGATCCGCCGTAACTCAAAAAAGGCAGGGGAATCCCCACCACCGGAACGATGCCCATCACCATCCCCATATTGATGACAACCCCCCAGGCAATCAGCAGAGAGACCCCGAAGGCAATCAGGGAGCCGAGGATATCCCTGGCATCATAGGCAATCTTGATCCCCTTGGAGATCAGGATAAAAAACAGAAAACAGACAACCACCCCGCCCAAAAAACCCCATTCTTCCGCCAGGACGGAAAAGATAAAGTCCGTCTGCTGTTCCGGAAGAAATTTCAATTGGGTCTGAGACCCCTGAAGGTATCCCTTACCGGTAAGGCCGCCTGAACCGACCGCAATAATCGATTGAATGATGTGATAGCCGGAGCCCAAGGGATCCCGTTCGGGGCCAAAAAAGTTTAAAAGTCTTTCCCTTTGGTAATCCCTAAGAAAAAACCAGCCGAACGGGAGAATGAAGAGAAAGCCCAGGGAGCCTGCGAGCAAAGTTTTCAAATTGATTCCCCTGAGCAGGAAAACAGGACCGGTAATCAGCAGAACAATCATGGCGGTTCCCAGATCCGGCTGTTTGAGAATCAAGCCCACCGGCAATAGCACCAAACATAGGGGGATAACCATTTCTCTAGGGCCGAGCCCCCTGGGAATCCCTTTATCGGAGAAATACCTGCCCAAGGCCAGGATGAGAGTTAACTTTATCATTTCAGAAGGTTGAACATTTAGGCCCCCCAGTACCAGCCATCTCTGGGCCCCCTGACTAGTCTTGCCGATCAAAAAGGTCAAAACCAAAAGCAATATAGAACCCAGATAGATAACATAGGCATACCGGTTCAATATTCTATAGTCGATCAGGGCCGCGGTGATCATAGCGACAAGACCGACCATGATCCAGCGGAACTGTTTGAGGTAAAGGGGATCCTGGGACAGGGCGGAATAGGAGAGACTGTAGCCGGCGCTGTAGATATTGAGCACCCCGATCAGACAGATGACCAAGGCCAGGCCGGGCAATGACCAGTCGATATTCTTTATAAGGGCTCGGTCGATCTTCATGGCCTTAAATTAGACAGGACGGGTTTTGCTTGATTTGCCCCTGGCTTACGACCGGCGAAATAGGCATCAACTATCCTTCTTGCCACCGGGGCGGCTCCCGCCCCGCCGCCTATGCCCGCATGCTCCAGGACGACCGCCACGGTAATCTCGGGGGCGCTTTCAGGGGCGTAGCAGACGAAGATGGAATGATCCTTCGTATTCGGAGAGGTCGCCTTGAATCTTCTCCCCTTTTCTCCCTGAGGGATCCCTACCACCTGAGCGGTTCCGGTCTTGCCGCTTACATCCATTTCCGGCCGCTTCAGGGCCGCCCCGGTTCCCCCGGGTTCATTAACCACCGCCCAGAGGGCTTTTCTTAAAACCTCAAGATTCTCTTCGCTTAAACCCAATTCTCCCGCCTTCTCCGGGGGGAATTCCTTCAAGAGGCGCCCATCTTGATCCTTGAGCTCTCTGACCAGCCGGGGACGATAGATGCTGCCGCCGTTGGCCAGGGCGCTGTAAGCAACGGCCAGTTGCAGGGGAGTCGCCGTGTTGAAGCCCTGCCCGATCGCCGCTGACAAGGTATCTCCCCCCTGCCAGGGCTCCCGGTAGCGTTCCAGCTTCCATTTCTTCGTCGGGATATGACCCCTCTTCTCCTGGGGCAGATCAATCCCGGTGCGTCGGCCGAACCCGAACCTCCCGGCGTATAGGGCGATGGCATCGACGCCCAGAAGCCGTCCTGTCTGATAGAAGTACACATCACAGGACTGGGCGATCGCCCGATGAAGATTCATCTTTCCGTGGCCCTCCTTCCGCCAGCAGCGGAAAGTCCGATTGCCCATTTTATATTCGCCGTTGCAGTGAAAAGACGTCTCGGGACCTATCAAGCCCGCCTCCAGGGCCGCTGCGGCAACCACCAGCTTGTATGCCGAAGCCGGGGGATATTGACCGGAGGCCACCCTGTTCTCAAGCGGCTTGAGGGAATTGGAAACCAGCCTCTGCCAGTCCTTCCTGGAAATACCATCTTGAAAGAGATTGGGGTCAAAAGACGGAGAGCTCACCAGAGCAAGCACCGCACCGTCTCGGGGATCGAGCGCCACTGCCGCCCCGGTTCTGCCTCCCAGGGCTTGCCAGGCGGCCTTCTGAACGGTAAGATCGATGTTTAAGACCGCATTTACCCCCCCTTGAGACTCCAGGCGGCCCAAAACCTTTACCTCTTTACCGAACACATTTATCTCAACCTGCTCGGCCCCATTTTTCCCCTGGATGGAACCGTTGAGGGTCTCCTCCAGACCGCTTATCCCGACCAGATCACCCTGGCTGTATCGGCCTGTGATATCTCTGGCAAGTTCATGTTTGCTTATCTCACCGACATAGCCGATCACATGGGCCATCATTTCTCCGTAGAGATATTGACGAGCGGGTATTATCTCAATGTTGAGTCCGGGAAGAAGGTTGGAATTGGTTTCAATGACCGCCAGTTTCTCCCTGCTTATCGCACTTTCGATCTTTACGGGAAAGAAGTTACTCTCCGGCGGACGGGAGATATCCTTGGAGAAGGACAGGTTCCTCTCTTTATAGAGAATCTTCAAGTCAGCTACCACCTTCTGGGCGGTAGTCTGTCGATTCGGCACAAAACTCAAATTAAACAAGGGTCTGTTTTCAACGAGAATATTTCCTCCCCCATCCAGGATCATTCCTCTGGCGGCAGGGATTTTCCGTAAACGGATGCTGTTGTTTTCCGATCTCTGCTGAAACTCGGCCCCCTTGATGATCTGAAGATAGCCTAGCCTTATTATCAGAACCAGAAGAATTAAGGAGAGGATAAGGGCCGCCGCCTTTATCCTTCGCCTCAGATAAGAGAGGTCATTACCGTTTGATATATCCATGTCTTTCGCAAGTCACAGAAAAACCTGCCCTCTCCAACATTCTGAAGAACGGAGGGGCAACCAAGGCATTGATTAGCGCCTCAGGCAGATAGCCGTAAACCATACCGGTTCCGACGGTTGCTTCGGTAAACAGGCTGTAATAGCCGGTCTCCGCCAACCCTTTAAGCAAGGTACAGACAAATACGTAGAGCATCAGCAAAGGAGGTCCGCTGAAGTAGATTTCCCGATAGACCAAGGTTGAGACGATGAAGACAAGCAAATAGAGAAGGCCCTGTACGCCGACGGCGCCGCCGGCCAGGGAATCGAGGAAGAAACCCAGCAGAATGACGAGATAGCCTCCCTGAAACAGATTAAGGCAAAATCCGGCAAATACAGCCAGCAGGAGAGGCAACTCAACCTCGAGCCACCCGCCTTGAATCTCGTCCAAAAACGATACCTGAAAAAGGATCACCAGCAGGACATATATCGGGACGGTAAAGATGTTCTTCATCTATTTCCTAGTAACCTGGGTCGTAAGAACCAGGACCTCTTCCAGCCTGGCAAAATCAACGGCGGGCCTGACCTGGATCTCCTGAAACATATCCTTGCCCGCCTTCATCGCTTCAATTACGTAGCCGGCAAGCAGTCCCTTGGGGAACACCCCACAGAGGCCGGAGGTAATTACCGGACTATTGACTAAAACCTCCTCGTTTCCCACCACATATCTCAGGTAGCCATTTTCCCTGCCGGCGCCATAAAGAACCCCCTGCAGTCTCCCTTCCTGAAGGACGATATCCACCCGGCTTAAATGGTCCGTTGTCAGCATCACCCGGGAAACATTCCAGGAGGTCTCGGTTACCCGGCCCACGATCCCCTGATCGCCTAAAACGGGCATTCCCGCCTTTAGGCCCTGATTGCTGCCCCGATCGATCATGATGAACCTGGCCTTCGAACTTTTATGGGAGGCAATAACCTGAGCGCCAACCATCCCGTATCTCAACTTGTCTTTGAGATTAAGCAGCTTCTTTAGCCTCTCGGCCAGAAGGGCCAGCTCCCGGTTTTGAATCTCTGCCCCCTCGACCTGCCGGGACAGGGATTCGTTTAGCTTTGTCAATCGGAGATTTTCCTCCTTAACCCCCACCAGAAAGATATACCTCTCCCAGGTATGGACCAGATGTCGGAAGGAGGATTTGAACAGAAACTCTACGGGGAAAACAATCTCCCAGACTATCTTCCTCAGGTAACCGGGTTCCGCGGGTTTTAAGAGATTAGATACAAAAACACCTACAACGACCACCAATAAAGCGGCCAAAAAGAAGGCCGCTTTTTTTCTCTTCAGTAAAAGCATCGATGCAGACGTCTAGACCCATCAAGAAAGGGCGGCACGACACCGCCAATTTGCTAGATTTGAACGGCAACCTCTCTCAATATTTCCAGCCTGTCCAGGGCCATTCCGGCCCCGACGGCCACGGTGTTCAAAGGATTCTCCGCTATGGTGATCGGCAGGCCGGTTTCTTCCATGATAAGGACATCGAGCCGTCGGAGCAGAGAACCTCCTCCGGTCAAAACGATTCCCCGGTCCACAATATCGCCGGCCAGCTCAGGAGGGGCATTTTCCAGGGCATCCCGGACGGCGTCAACGATGATCCGAACGGGCTCAACAATTGCCTCCCTTATCTCTTCCGAATTGATCTCCACGATCTTGGGGATCCCGGATATTATATCCCGCCCCTTGACCTCCAGCTTATCCAGCTCTCCGTTTGCCGCGGGAAAGGCGCAGCCGATACTCGTCTTTATGGTCTCGGCGGTTCTCTCCCCGATGAGCAAACCGTATTTTCTCTTCATATAGTGGGAGATCTCTTCATCTATCCTGTCGCCTGCCACCCGGACGGATTTGGAATAAACGATTCCCGCCAGAGAAATGACCGCAACCTCGGTGGTGCCGCCGCCGATGTCCACGATCATCGAACTGATCGGTTCGGAAATAGGCAAACCGGCGCCAATCGCCGCCGCCATCGGCTCCTCGATAAGATATATCTCCCGCGCCCCCGCGGACTCCACGGTCTCCTTCACCGCCCGTCTTTCCACCTGGGTTATCCCTGAGGGAACGGAAACGATAATCCTTGGTCTCACCAAAGAGCGGCGATTGTGAACCGAAAGGATAAAGTGCCTCAACATGGCCTCGGTGATGTCGAAATCAGCGATAACCCCATCCCTCATGGGCCTGATGGCGACTATATTGCCCGGGGTCCGCCCCAGCATATTCTTCGCCTCGGACCCCACCGCCAGAACCTTCTTTTCCCCCCGGGAATTGTGGTGGACCGCCACGACCGAAGGCTCGCTCAGAACAATTCCCTTTCCCTTCACATAAACCAGGGTGTTGGCGGTTCCCAGATCAATGGCAAGATCATTGGAAAATATCCCCAGGATATAGTCTAAGAACAATTTTACCCCCTTGATTATAATGATTTTGAAGATATTATGTGCTAATGGTCTTGAGCTATAACCGATTTTATCTCCCTTGGCAACGTAATTTTCTTAAAATAGAGTTTTCCTTCTTTCCCCATGATTGAGATTGATTATGAGTAATCATCAGGTTTCCCATTGCTCCGGCAGGAGAAATATTATACGCTCCCTTATGTCCTTTATCTTCCTGGCCCTGTCCTTTGGCCTTGCCCCTCTGGCCCAGGGGAAGCCGCCTTTTACCGTCACCTGCCCTAAGACGGCGAAACAGGGAGAGGCCATCCTGGTTTCCGTCTCTACCCGAACCCCCCCGGAGACAATCGAGCTCTCCTGGCTCGGCAGCAAGATCTCCCCTCCCTTGCAAAACAGTCGGGATAAATGGATCGCCTATGCCCTTCTGCCGGCGGCAATAGAACAGGAACCGGGACAATACCCTCTTCTGATCACCGTTTTTTACCCAACCGGGAAGGAAACATCGATTCGTCAAATAACCGTCCAGTCCAAGACCTACGCCAAACAGCGTTTGACCCTTTCCCCCGGGCTCGTGGATCTGGACGAGGAAAGCAGGGCCAGGGTAAGCCTGGAACGGCAAGAGGTTCTAGCGCTGCTTGGCGGAATCAACCCTCTTCAATACTGGTCGGCCGGTTTTGTGCGGCCCGTCGGGGGAAAGGTCACTTCCGCCTTCGGCCTTAAGAGGAGCCTGAACAACGGGAAAAGTTACCGGCACAAGGGGGTCGATTTCAGAGGCAGGCTCGGGGATCCGGTTTTATCCTCTGGCGCGGGCATCGTCGCCCTGGCCGCCAATCATTACCTGGGGGGCAAATCGGTCTTCATCGACCACGGCCTGGGGGTAGTCTCGGCCTACCTGCATCTCTCAGAAACCATGGTGGATAAAGACGAAATCGTCCACGCAGGCCAGGTTATAGGCCGGATAGGGAGCACGGGAAGATCCACCGGCCCCCATCTTCATTTCGGAATGTCCGTTCTGGGGCAGTGGGTCGATCCTCTGCCCGCGTTTGGGGCCTCCAAGGAATCCGAAACGGCCTTGAAAAAGGGGAAAAAACCACCCCGTCGAGTCACAAGTCGCCGAACTTAACCGGGGCTGCCTGGGTCTAATCGACGGGAAGAACGGTTTACGTGACAAGATAATCGGTTCGCCAAAGCCCTAAACGAAAGTTTTTGTTGTAACCATTGCCAGATTAAAGTAACGTCCGGCTGATCATTATTTTCAAGGAGAAAGATCATGAGGCTTTCGGTAAAAGACACGGATCGCTGTGTGGGCTGTCAGAGCTGCATGTTTGCCTGCAACCGGAGACAGGGTGAGGCGGGGCTGGCCAGGACCTGTATCGGGGTTCATTCATTGGGAGGGATGGAAAGAGGTTTTACGGTGGTCGTCTGCCGGGCCTGTGATGATCCACCCTGCCTTAAGGTCTGCCCCACGGACGCCCTCCGCATACGTAAAGGAGGCGGCGTTCTACTGGATTCCAACCGCTGCATCGGCTGCGGCCACTGCCGGGAGGCCTGCATCATCAAGGCGGTCTTCTGGGCCGAGGAGATAAACAAACCGATGATCTGCATCCATTGCGGCATCTGCAGCAAATTCTGCCCCCACGGGGTGATCAAACTGGAAGAGGAAAAGGAGGTAACCTATGCTCAGAGATGATCCTCTGGCCAATGTGCTCTATATCGACCTGACGAAGAAATCCTACCGGATCGTCCACCGGGAGGACCTGTTTGAAAAATATCTCGGGGGAGCGGGAGTCGCCGCCTGTCTGCTCAACGAAGAATGTCCGGAAAACTGCGACCCCCTTGCCCCGGAGAGCCCGATCATCTTTGCCGTCGGCCCCCTCACCGGGCTTTTTCCCCTGGCTTCCAAAACAACCGCCTTCTTCAAGTCTCCGTTAACCGGCAATCTAGGCGAGAGCCACTGCGGAGGAAGAAGCGCCATCGCCATCCGTTCCGCGGGTTTCGGGGCCGTCGTCATCAAGGGGGCAAGCTTAACCCCGGTTTATATCGCCGTCCACGGCAACAGGGTCTATTTCCGGAACGCCTCAACCCTCTGGGGAATGGTGAGCAGTTTTACCGTAGGCAGGATCATCAGGGAGAACGAGACCGGGGCCGGGGTTAGGACCATTATGCGCATCGGCGGGGCCGGGGAAAATCTCGTCTCCTATGCCTGTGTAACAACGGAAACCTACCGGCATTTCGGACGCCTCGGCCTCGGGGCGGTATTCGGCAGCAAAAAGCTCAAAGGCTTAGTGGTCTCCGGTACCCATTCCCTGCCGGTCGAGGACAAGAAGCTCTTCCGGGAGGTTTACGACGAGATATACAATGCCGCGGTCACCTCTACGGTGATGAAAAAATACCATGACCTGGGAACGGCGGAAAACATCAATCCCCTAAATGAGATAGGCGGGCTTCCCACCCGCAATCTGCTTGCCACCCGGATGGAAAAGGCCAAAGACATCTCCGGTGAAGACCTGGCGGAGCATTTCTTAGGCAGGAGACTCGCCTGTTCTCATTGCCCCGTCGGCTGCATCCACATCGCCGCCCTCAGGGAACCTTATGTAGACGAGGCCTATTTCTATAAGACCTCCATGATTTCTTACGATTATGAACCGATCTACGCGCTGGGATCGATGCTGGGCATTGACGACCCGAAGGGCCTTTTGAAGTTGATCGAATGGGTGGAGAAATGGGCCATGGATGCGATGAGCGCCGGGGTAGTCCTCGCCTGGGCGACGGAGGCGCAGGATAGGGGGATCATCTCGGAGCAAGAGGCGGGGCTGAAATTAGCCTGGGGGGATTACGCCGTTTATAAAGAGGCCCTCCAGAAGATCGTCGTTCAGGAAAACGACCTGTATAAGGCCCTGGCCCGGGGCCTCGATTACACCGTTTCCAGGTACGGCGGGGCGGATTTTGCCCTCGCCTTCGGCGGATGCGAGATGCCCGGCTACCATACGGGACCCGGGGCGCACCTGGGGGTGCTCATCGGCGCCCGGCACAGCCATCTGGATAACGCGGGCTACAGCTACGATCAAAAGGTCATCGCCAAGAGGATGCCCGAGGCCCGGGAGATCGCACAGGAACTGATCAAGGAAGAACGCTGGCGCCAAATCCTCTCCTCGGTGGTGGTCTGTTTCTTTGCCCGGGGGATCTATACCCCGGAAGTAATCCTCAAGGCCCTGAAAGTTGCCGGTTACAACCTGACGAACGAAGACTTGGATCGAATGGGAAGGGAAATTCACCGGATCAAGTACGACTTCAAGATGCGAGAAGGGTTCTCCTTTGAAGGACTGCGGCTGCCGAAACGGATCTTCGAAACCCCTGGACCCTTTGGCCAGGTGGATGAAGGATTCTTAAGAAAGGCAATCGAGGAGGCGAAAAGGGAGATCTATCCCGGATAGACCGCAAAACGACATTCTTCAGGGCTTTCACCTTGATTGAAACGGCGCGAGAAAGGCCGGGAGCACCGGGGGGTCCCGGCCTCCCGGCCTTCATATCTTCAGTCTTCTTATTGAGTCTGAATCTTCGGCAGG
>JBBIJM010000086.1:0-9679 GCA_037445955.1 Syntrophobacterales bacterium | reverse complement strand
CATCCCGATGGTCATCGAGGCCTACGAGCTCACCCCCCATTTCCTCAAGAGGGTCCCCCTGCGGGAGCACAACCGCTACCTTTCGGGGGCCGTCGCGGTCTTTGTCCTTCTGGGAGGACTCACCCTGCGGTATGTGGTGGTTTATGCGGGCCAGATGGCCCATGTGATCTCCTGAGCAGAGGCTGCCTCTGATCCAGGGGCACCCCCTCCTTTCGGGGAAACGGGAAACATTCCTGTCAAGAGCACCGGCTGGGACTTCCCTTCCCCGTTCTCTTTCGTCAACGCCGTGACTTTCCACTTTAATTTTCAACTTGACAAACCCCTTTTTTCCCCATAGACTAAGAAACATCATTTCGCATAAAGAAATAACAAAGAGAAGGCTTTGAATAAGGAGGTGATATTCGGAATAAAGTCCAAATACCGAACTAAAGAAGTTCTGCGGATGCGTTTTTTGACCGGTAACATCAAGCCAAGCAAGGGGGATGATCAAGATGAAAGATTTCAAAAGGTTCATTTTAATTCTCGCCGTTTTTCTCGTTGTGCCCATTGTGGTTGCTCAAACGGCCGTCGCTCAACCCAAACATGTCCTTAAATTCAACCATGTCTTAGGCCCCACCGAGCCTTATCACCTGGGCTTCCAGAAATGGGCCAAGGCGGTGGAAGACCGGACGAAAGGCGCCCTGAAGATCGAGGTGTTCCACAGCGCCCAGCTCGGGGTCGAGGAGGACATCATCGAACAGATGAGGCAGGGGGCCAATGTGGGCCAGAATACCGACTCCGCCCGGATGGGGATGTATCTGCCCGCGATTGCCGTAATGAACGGCCCGTATTTCGTCGAGAATCTCGACGAGGTGGTGAAGCTCCGGGAATTGCCCACGGTCAAGGCCTGGATCGATGAGCTGGCCACGAAACACGGTCTTAAGGTGCTCTCGTTTGCCTGGGTCCAGGGATACCGCCATTTCTTCACCAACAAGCCCATCCGGAGTCCGGAAGACTTGAAGGGGCTCCGGATTAGGACCCCGCCCGCCCCGATCTGGCAGGAATCGATCCGTGCCTTGGGCGCTACCCCCGTGGCCATGCCCTTCCGGGAGATGTATCCCGCCCTCCAGCAGAAGGTCATCGACGGGGTGGAACTGGTTTACAACAACATCCCCGCGGGGCGATTCTACGAGGTTCTCAAGCATGTAACCGAAACGAGGCATATCATGCTCGTCAACTTCGAGGTGGTGAGCGCCAGGTGGTTCGCCGCCCTCCCGGCGGATATCCAGAAGATCCTCATTGAGGAATGCGACAAGGCCGGGCTGGAAACATCGAGATTGATCCTGGAAAAGCTGGAAAAGGAGGTCAAGGAAGACCTGATCAAGCGCGGCATGATCATAGCGGATAACGTGGATATGGCCGCCTTCCGCCGGGCCGGGGACCGGGCCTTCGACGTCCTGAAAATCGCCGACGTCAAGGACAAGGTTCATAAGGAAATGGGCAAGAAAAAATAGGGTTTTGCCAAACCGGTCCCCCTTGCTGCCCTTGGGGGGCCGGTTTTTCTTATCCCGGGGTTAAATCACTAACAGGTGGGTCATGAAAAGGCTCTACGAATATATTTGCCGGGCTGAGGTCTTCGCAGTCAAGCTCTTTCTGGTTTCCGTGGTCGTTTTAGTCTTCATCGCCGCTTCCACCCGTTATCTCGGCTACCCGATCAACTGGTCCGTGGATGTCGCCCTTTGCCTTTTCGCCTGGTGCACCTTCCTGGGAGGCGATCTTGCCCTGAGAAACAACAAGCTGATGAAGGTAGATTTCTTTATCAATAGAATCTCCCCGAACAAAAGGGATGTGGTGGAGCTGATCAATCTCCTTTTGATCCTTGGTTTTCTCGGGGCGTTAATATTCTACGGAATCAAGCTCTCCTACACGACCCGCTTCCGTTCGTTTCAGGGGATCCCCTGGTTCAGCTACACCTGGGTGACCTTAAGCGTACCGGTGGGAGGGTTTTTAATGACCATAACCACGGTTCTACAATTAAGAGAAAGGATCAAGAAACTAAAGAGCTCCTTCAGCTCCTGAGGGAGAGGGAAGGGAAAATCTCCCGCTTCCCGCTCATCTTTATTTGAGGGTACTATATGCTGCTTGTCGCCGTCATCTTTCTTGTCCTCCTCGTAATGGGAATGCCCGTGGCTTTCGCCATCGGTATCTCCGGGATCGTCTTCTTCTTTCAGAATCCTCAGCTTCCCTTTACCATGACCATCCAGCTATCCATCTCCCAGACCCAGAACTTTCCCCTGCTCGCCATTCCCCTGTTCATCTTCGCCGCGAACCTGATGAATGAAACCGGGGTGACCAAGGCCCTGATCCGGCTGGCCACGGTTTTAGCGGGCCATATGCGGGGGGGGCTCGCCCAGGTGAATGTGGTTTTAAGCACCCTCATGGGGGGGGTCTCGGGTTCCGCCATCGCCGATGCCGCCATGGAGGCCAGGATCATCGGGGTCCAGATGGTTAATAAGGGGTTCTCCAAAGGCTACACCTCGGCGGTCACGACGGTTTCGGCCTGCATCACCCCGATCATCCCGCCCAGCATCGGCCTCATCCTCTACGGCACCATCGGCGAGGTTTCGATAGGCAGGCTTTTTACCGCCGGGATCATCCCGGGGATCATTATGATGATCTTCCTGATGGTGGCCGTCTCCCTTACGTCCAAGAAAAGGGGCTACCTCCCGGAGAGGGAGGCGCCCTCGGTCAGAGAGGTGGGATCAGCCCTTGTCAAGGGGATCTGGGCGATCCTCTTTCCCCTGGGCCTGATCGGCGGGATCCGCTTCGGCCTCTTCACCCCAACGGAGGCCGGGGCCTTCGCCGGGGTCTATGCCCTTCTAATCGGTCTGTTTATCTATCGGGAATTCACCTGGGAAAGATTCAAGGATTGCCTCAGCTATTCCATCGTGGATATCGGGTCGATAATGTTCATCATCGCCATGTCCGGCATCTTCGGCTACGGGCTGGCCTACGAGCGGATCGGGGACGCCGTCTCCGGCATCCTGCTCGGGTTTACGGAAAATCCGGTGATTCTGCTTATCTTCATCGTGGGTTTTCTTCTCGTGACGGGCATGTTCGTAGAGAGCGTCATCATTATCCTGCTTTTCACCTCGATCCTCCTGCCCACGGTGAAGCAGTTGGGCGTCGATCCGGTCCACTTCGGAATCGTCATGATGCTGGTGGTGGTTCTGGGCCTGGTCACCCCGCCGGTGGGGGTATCCATGTACACCGTCTGCTCGATTTTAGACTGCCCTCTGGAGAAGTATCTCAAGGAAAGCATCCCCTTTATCGCGGCTATCCTGCTTGCGAACCTCCTGTTTATCCTCTTTCCGGAGATCGTCCTCTTCCTGCCCAATCTCGTCTTCGGGAAGGTCTATTGACGGGGCTCAGAGTTCAAGGCCAAAATACTTGAGGGCGTTTCCGTAGCAAATGTCCTCAATCATCCGGCCAAGATCAGCGGGGTCCTCGAATATCTCCCCGCCGTCGGCCTCCGAGCCGATCAGGTTGCAGAGGATCCGGCGGAAGTATTCGTGCCGGGGATAGGAAAGGAAGCTCCGGCTGTCGGTGGTCATGCCCACAAAACCGCTCAAGAGCCCTATGTTGGACAGGCAATCGAGCTGGGCCGTCATCCCGTCTTTTTGATCGAGAAACCACCAGGCCGGTCCGAACTGGATCTTCCCCGCCTCCGGGCCGTCCTGGAAGCTCCCGGCGATGGTCGTAAGGACCTCGTTGTCCTTGGAGTTGATGCTGTAGAGGATCATCCTGGGCAGGGCGTCAGCAAGAGAGAGCCGATCCAAAAATCCCGCCAGGGGCCGGGCCAGCTCAAAATCTCCGATTGCATCATAGCCCGTATCCGGACCGAGCAATTTCGCCATCCGGGTGTTTACGCTTCTCAGGGCGCCCAGATGGAGCTGCATCACCCAGCCCCTCTCCCTGTTGAGACGGGCGAGTTCGGTCATCATGGCGGTTTTAAACTTCCCCGCCTCGGTCCCATCCGGGGTCTTACCGCCCCGGACCTTGGCGAAGATATTTCTGATCTCGCCTAAGGTAAAATCATCGTTTGAGGGAAACAGGAGACCGTGATCGGAAATCCGGCAGCCCGCCTGGTGAAAGAAATCATGGCGGCTTTCGATGGCCGCGATAAAGGCGTCGAAGTCGCCGATCGCCAGATCCGCCGCCGCCTCGAGCCGCTCCACCCAGGCGTTGAAGGACTTGGGCGATTCGATCCCCAGCGCCCGGTCCGGCCGGAAGGCGGGGTACACCTTGATCTCGAATCCATCCTCCTTGATCTTCCGGTGATGGCATAGGTCGTCCGCGGGATCGTCGGTGGTGCAAAGCACCTTCACCTTCATGCGCCTAAGGAGATTCCGGACGGAAAATTCTTTGGTCTTAAGGAGAGCCGAGGCCCGATCATAGATGAAACGGGCTGATTTGCCGCCGAGGAGCGCGTCTTTCAGGCCGAAATAGCGGTCGAGTTCGAGATAACTCCAGTGGTAGAGGGGATTCCTCACGACTTTAGGCAGGGTCTCGGCCCACGCCTGGAATTTCTCATAATCCGAGGCGGCCCCGGTGATGTACCGCTCGCCCACCCCCGCCGCCCGCATCGCCCGCCACTTGTAATGGTCCGCCGCAAGCCAGATCTCAGACAAGTTGTCGAAAGTCCGGTCCCGGGCGATGTCTTCCGGGGGCAGATGGGAGTGATAATCGAAGATCTCCATTGGTGCGGCATATTCGTGATACAGTCTCCTTCCCGTTTCGCTGTCGAGGAGAAAATTTTCGGTGATGAATGCCATGGACTCTCCTTCCTCAAAAAAACCTGTTTTCAAACGGGCAGAAAATATTTCTTCAGCCGCGTATAATAAGGTATCCCGTCTTTGATCGGCGGCCTTACCTCGCCTTGAATAAGGGGCCGGGCATAGCGGATAAAATCCTCGGTGACAAAAAAACCGTCTTCCCTTACCCATTCTAAAGGAAAATACTTCTCCCCGTTTGCCACCAGGTCAAGATCGACGAGATCGAATTCCATCCGGTAGGGATTGTCGGCGATTCTCACAAAGGTCACCATTTTCCCCGAAACCCCGGAAAGGGCGCACCGCACCGCCTGCCGCCCCGCCTCGTAGGCTTCCCGGGCATCGGTTGCCGAGGCGAAATGGACGCCGTTTCTCTGCATCGTCGAGGGGATGGCAAACCGCGCCTTTACCCGGATTTCCCGCTCGACCAACTCTTTGATGTAGTTTGCGGCCCCTCCCAGCTGGGTATGGCCGAAGAGGTCTCTGGCGAAATCCCCCCGCTGCTCCGAGAGATAAGAGCCGTCGGGATGTTTCGCCCCTTCCGAAACCACGCAGACCGCATAGCCGATCCGGGTGAGATAGTGTTCCACCTGTTTCTTGAACCGCTCCTGGTCGAAGGGCACCTCCGGCAGCAGGATCACGTGCGGCGCATCCAGTTCGTCCCGTTTCGCAAGGGCGGTGCCCGCGGCGATCCAGCCGGCGTTTCTCCCCATGGCCTCGATAACGTTGACCGTGTCGGCGGTATAGAGGGATTCGGTATCCCGGCCGGCCTCAAGGGTCAGGGTGGCCAGGTACTTGATGACGCTTCCGTAGCCGGGGCAATGATCCGTATAGGCCAGATCGTTGTCGATGGTTTTGGGAACCCCTACTACCCTGAGATCATAGCCCTCCCGAAGGGCGAGCCGATGCACCTTGTCCGCGGTATCCTGGGAGTCGTTCCCGCCGATGTAGAAAAAATACCTGATGTTGAGCCGGATGAAGACGGCAAGGATCTTCGCATAGTCCGCCTCGCTTTTCACCTTGTAACGGCAGGAACCCAGGGCGGCGGCGGGGGTGGTCTTGAGCCCCTCGATCGCCGACGGCTCCTCCAGGCCAAGATCGAAGATCCGCTCGTTCAATATCCCCAAAACCCCGTTGTGGGCGGCGTAAACCCCTTCGATTTCCTTATGTTTCATCGCCTCCTGGATAATCCCGCAGGCGGATGCATTGATAACAGCGGTAGGTCCGCCGCTCTGGGCCAAAAGACAGTTGCCCTTCATCTCCCCTCCCTTTCTATTTCAGGTATTTCGTCAAACCGTCCATATTTTTGCCCCGGGTTTTGATCAGATATTCTGCCGCCTGATCCTTCGTATATCCTTCATGGATCACCCTGGCCACCGCCAGGGCCGCCGCCAGAGGATCGTCCTTATCGGGAAAGAGGACATTCCTGCCCACCAGGGCCCCGCGGACGTTCTTCCCCGCTTTCATTCCCTCGGCGAATTCCCCGATAACCAGGGAGGGATCGCCTTTGGACTCGCCCCCCAGCATCAGAAGCGGCAGGGTCGTCGCCCGGACGATCTGGGGGTAATTGTCGCCATAGGGAATCTTGAGCCAGAGGTTCCGGGACGAATCTCCCAGGGCGGAGGCGACCCCGATGATCTTGATCATTTCGGCGGCCCCCTTCTGGACCTTGTAGCCCTCCGGGCTTACGTAAAGCGGCTCCAGGAAAATGGGTATTTCCCGCCGGTTGAGCTCGTTTATGGCCAGGGCGCAGGCGAGCATCGTTCTTCCCGCCTCAAGGCTCTTTATGTCCAGCCTGAACATCATCTTGGCCCCGTCGAGCTTGAGCAGCCTTAAACTATCGACGGAAAAACAGGTGAAGGTATCCTCCATCTCGAAGATCGTCCCGGCCAAGCCGCCGCGGTTCATAGAACCGATGAGGAGCTTTCCGTCGAGAAAGGACGGCCCCCCGTTCTTTTTTATCAAGTAGTTCACGATAAGGAGGTCCTCGATAATATCCGTCGTGGCCATGATCCCGTCAAGCCCGGGATCCGTAGCCACCCGGAGGACCCGGCCCAGATATTCCTGCCGGTCCCCCATGGCGATGGGGTTGTCCTGGGAACGGACGACCATCCGCCCGGGATGGTCCGCCGCCAGGATGACGAGCCGGCCGTCTTTAGTTAAGTTCTTGCGCCTTTTCCTCTCCCCGGCCTCCTTGAGGATCACCTCCGGGTTTGTTACCCGGATCTCGGTGATCGCCCCCATCACCCCCAGCGGGAAATATTCGTTCACGTCGAATTGATAACCGGAACCCTGACCAGGCTTTGCAGATCTTGCCGTTTTCATGTTTTCACCTCTTAATTTTGATTGACTTCCGTAAGTCCGGCAATATACCTGTTTGCGGTAAATGTTCAATGATTAATTTGGTTTTTCCGCATCGTGAAACGGTTTTTCCTTGGTCTTGCGGCCGTTGTCCTCTTGCCTAACCCGCCTTTCTGAGGTAATAGGGTCTTTCAGACGAATCTCGGCAAGGAGGGACGAATGCTCATTATCGGGGAGCGGATAAACAGCAGCCGGCAGGAAATCCATCGCGCCATCGAGCAGAGGGACGAGGGATTCATCAAACAGGTCGCCCTCAAGCAGGCGGAGGCCGGGGCGGATTATCTCGACGTGAATGCGGGAACCTTCCTTAAGGAGGAAGAGGAGCTCCTGCCCTGGCTGGTGAAAGCGGTCCAGAAAGAGACAGCCCTTCCCTGCGCCCTGGACAGCCCGAATCCCCGGGCAGTCGCCCGGGGTCTTGAGGTCCATCGCGGGACGCCCCTGATCAACTCCATCAGCCTCGAGGAGGGCCGATTATCCGCCCTGCTGCCACTGGTTAAGGAAAGCGGCGCCCCGGTTGTCGCGCTGGCAATGGACGACCGCGGCATCCCGCAGACGGCGGAGGAGAGATTGCGGGTCGCCGGACTCCTGATCGGGCGTCTGAGAGAGGCGGGCCTTAACGACGAGAAGATCTATCTCGACCCCCTCGTTCAACCTCTGGCGGTGGACTATCAGGCCGGAAAAACGGGTCTTCAGGCAATAGGGATGATCCGGGCGGCCTATCCCCGGATCCGTATCATCTCGGGGTTGAGCAATGTCTCCCACGGCCTCCCCGGCCGGAGACTCGTCAACCGGACCTTTCTCGTTCTCGCCCGGGCGGCGGGGATGGATGCGGCGATCCTCGATCCCTGCGATCCCCTGCTGATGGCCGGACTCCGGGCGGCGGAGCTCGTAATAGGTGAAGACGATTACTGTCTTGGCTATATTCAGGCCTTTCGGGAGGGGAAATTGCAAGGAGCCGGGTAGGGGTCAAATCCCATCCCGAAGATGATGCGAGGGCTTTGAAGTATTACTGATTTTGTCATTTCGACGTTCGGAGCTCACACAGCAGGAAACACTGGAGGGAAAAGAATGTTTAAGCCGGAGCGCAAAAGGAAAATCCTAACCGGGATCGTCGGGACGGGCTTTGCCGCCTCGTTTCACTTCGAGGCCCTGCGGAAGATCCACGGGGTAGAGGTGGAGGTTGCCGGGGTGTACTCGCAAAGGGAGGAGAAGAGGGAGGCCTTTGCCGCCCAAAGGGGGATCAAGGCCTTCCCCGATCTGGCGAGGCTGATTGAGGAGGTGGAGGTGGTGCACGTCTGCACGCCCCCTTCCACCCATGAGGCGATCGCCTCAGCCGCCCTGGCGCAAGACCGGAACGTCATCGTCGAAAAGCCCCTGACAGGCTATTTCGGCGACGGATCCCCCGGGTTCCACGGGGATCATTTCCCCAGACAGGAAGCCCTGGACGAGGCCCTGGCGAGCATCAGCAGGATGCTTGAGGCGGAAAGAAAGAGCAGGGGCCGGATCCTCTATGCGGAGAACTGGGTTTACGCCCCGGCGATCCAGAAGGAAAGGGAGATCATCGAAAAGACCGGGGCCCAGATCCTCTGGATGCATGGAGAGGAGGCCCATTCCGGCTCCCACGCGACTACTTACGGTTACTGGAAATACTCCGGCGGCGGGGCCATGCTGGGCAAGGGCTGTCATCCCCTCACCGCCGCCCTGTATTTGAAGAGGGTCGAGGGGAGGGCCGGCGGAAAGGGGCCGATCCGGCCGAAAACCGTCTCCGGCAGGACCCATGCCTTAACCCGGCTTCCCGATTTCCGCGACCGGGGCCATCTCCGGGCGGACTACCGGGACATCGAGGATTTCTCCCTGATGCACGTCACCTTCGACGACGGAACCATCGCGGACATCTTCGCCTCGGACATCGTGATGGGCGGGATCCACAACTGGCTCGAGGTCACCGCCAACAACCACCGCACGATCTGCAACATCAATCCCAATACCGCCATGGCCACCTACAACCCGCTGGCGGAGAATTTCTCCGATATCTACGTGGTGGAAAAGATCGGCACTAAACAGGGCTGGTCTAACCCCTCCCCGGACGAGGACTGGATGACCGGCTACCCCCAGGAGATCGAGGCCTTCTACCGGACCATCGCCTACGGCGATCCCCTCGAAAGCGACAGCTCCCTTGCCGCCGATGCCATCTCCACCATCTACGGCGCCTATCTCTCTTCCGAGAAGGGGGGAGCGGAGGTTCCCGTTTCCATTCTGGGCCAGGGATAGATAGACAGGAGGGGTCAGTTCTTCACTTCAGTCAAGAATGAAGAACTGACCCCTTCTGTCTCAGGCCATAAATGCCGATTTCAAAGACCTGACCCCCAAAGCCTCTCCGGCATCTTCCAGATCTTTTATCGTCTCTGCCGGGACGGGAATGCCTTCCTTCTCGTATTTGAGCCGGGTTAAGTATTCCTTTTCTCCGGGCACGAGGACCCGGTCGAAACCCGAGGCCGCGGGGGTCC
>JBBIJM010000085.1:0-9777 GCA_037445955.1 Syntrophobacterales bacterium | reverse complement strand
TGTGGTGTCCGGCTACCGGGGAGAAGATCGCCCGGGTGCCCTATTCGACCGCCGCCGAGGTGGACCGGGCGGTGGCGGCAGCGGCGGCGGCGTTTGGGGAATGGCGTGAAACCCCGCCTCTGAGTCGGGCCAGATACCTGTTCCGACTGAAAGAGGCCTTCGAGGATAATTTTGAAGACCTCGCTCGAATCCTGGTCAGGGAGGAGGGTAAAACCATCGACGAGTCCCGCGGGGAGATCCGCCGGATGATCGAGAACGTCGAGCATGCAACCGGCGTCACCACCCTCCTTGGCGGCTACGGTCTTGAGGACATCGCCAGGGACGTCGATTCCTACGCCGAGAGACAGCCTCTGGGGGTCTTTGCCTGCATCGCCCCGTTCAACTTCCCGGCGATGGTTCCCTGGTGGTTCCTCCCCTATGCCGTCGTTTCCGGCAATACCTATGTGGTCAAGCCCTCGGAGCAGGTTCCCATGACCCAGACGAGGATATTTGAGATCATCGATGAGATCGGCTTCCCGGAAGGGGTGGTAAACCTCGTTCACGGGTCCCGGGAGGCGGTTAACGCCCTCCTTTACCACCGGGATATCAAGGGAGTCTCTTTCGTTGGACAGAGTTCGACGGCAAGCTACATCTACAAGGCCTGCGCCGAGACGGGGAAAAGGGTCCAGGCCCTGGGAGGGGCTAAGAATGCCCTGGTGGTGATGCCCGATGCCGATCTGGCCTCCGGGATGCCCTCGATCATCACCTCCTTCTTCGGCTGCGCGGGGGAGAGATGCCTCTCCGGCTCCCTCCTGGTTGCCGTGGGCGACATCTACGAAGAGTTGAAGGAGAAATTCGTCGCGGCGGCCGCGGCGCTCAAGGTCGGCAACGGTCTTGAGGAAGGGGTTACGATGGGGCCGGTGATCAGCCGGGCGCATAAGGAAAAGGTTTTAGGTTACATAGAAAAGGGGCTCGCCGAAGGGGGGAGACTGCTCCTGGATGGAAGGGGAATCACCGTCCCCGGCTGCGAAAACGGCTTCTTTGTCGGGCCGACGGTTTTTGACGGGATTACCCCGGAGATGACCATCGCCCGGGAGGAGATCTTCGGGCCGGTGGTGTCTCTGATGAGGGTAAAGGATCTCAACGAGGCGATCGATCTGATAAACAGCAGCGTTTACGCCAACGCCGCCTGCCTCTACACGGGAAGCGGCCGGGCAGCCAGGGAATTCAAGTACCGGGTGGCCCCGAGTATGGTCGGGATCAACATCGGCATTGCCGCCCCCATGGCCTATTTCCCCTTCGGAGGAAACAAGGGTTCCATGTTCGGCGATCTGAAGGGTCAGGGACGGGAAGCTTTCCAGTTCTTCACCGATACGAAGGTTGTTATCGTCCGGTGGTTTTAGGGGGAGATCATGGAGCTTAGAACCTTTGGCGCCGTATTGTCCTTTGCCCTGGCGGGGGAGGAGGCCTCTCTTGTCCGGGTGAACGAGCTCCTCGCAGACGGAGGATGCGATCCGATCAGGGCGGACCTGGAAAGGCTGCTCCAGATGAAGACGAGGCACTTGAAAAACCTGGAGCGTCTCCGGCGGGAGCAGGTGGTCGAAATGATCCTCGAGGCGATCGTCGGCCTTGAGTCCACCGATTTTCCCGATCCCCCTTATCCGAATGATCCCGGGCCGGGCGAGGCGCTTCGGTGGCTCTTGTCCCGGGAGAAAAGGGCGGCGTCCTTTCTGGCCCTGGCCGCAGAAAAGATCCGGCAAAAAGAGGCCTCCCGGATATTTGTCAGGATCGGCAGGGAGAAAGAGGCCTTTGGCCTCTGGGAGAAAGGCGGGTTGTAGCTCCTTTTAGGTTATAAAGCAGCTTTGGTTGATAAACTGGAGGTGACGTTATGCTCGAGAAGGGGAATACGTACCAGGAGGTTTACAGCCGTTTCCGCTGGATTCTGCCGGAATATTTCAATATCGCCGTTGAGGTATGCGACAGGTGGGCGAGGGATCAGGATCGCTTGGCCCTGATCTATGAGGACGAGAAGGGGAAAATCTTCCGCTATACCTTTGCCGCCCTGAGGAACCTCTCGAATCAACTGGCCAACGGTCTTGTTCATTGCGGCATCACCCGGGGCGATCGGGTGGGGATCCTCCTTCCCCAATGCCCCGAGACCGCCCTTGCCCATCTGGCCCTTTACAAGATCGGGGCAATCGCCATCCCCCTTTTCACCCTCTTCGGTCAGGACGCCCTGGAATACCGGTTGAACAACGCCGAGGCCAGGGCCCTGATCACCGATCCGGCGAATCTGGAAAAGATCAGGCTGATCAGGGAAGCCCTCCCCAGCCTGGAGACGATCTTGGTCACCGGCGAAGCCGGTGGGCCTGGTGAATTGAGCTTCTGGGAGGTTTTGGAGAAGGGTTCGTCCGACTTTTCCGCGGCAAAGACCACCCTGGACGATCCCGCCCTGATCATCTATACCTCCGGGACCACCGGCCCGCCCAAAGGGGCACTCCATGCCCACCGGGTGCTTCTCGGCCATCTCCCCGGGGTCGAGTTCTTCCATAACTTCTTTCCGAAGCAAGGCGACCTCTACTGGACGCCGGCGGACTGGGCCTGGATCGGCGGACTCATCGACGTCCTGCTGCCGTCATGGTATCACGGCGTGCCGGTGGTGGCCTACCGGGCGAGAAAGTTCGATCCGGAAGAGGCCTTCCACATGATTGCCAAGTACCGGATAAGGAACTGTTTTATGCCCCCTACCGCATTGAAGCTCATGCGCCAGGTGAAGGATCCCCGGAGGCGTCACCGGTTTGAGCTCCGAACCGTAGGCTGCGGCGGCGAGACCCTGGGGGAGGAGCTCCTCGAATGGGGCCGGGAGGTGCTGGGGGTTAAGATAAACGAGTTCTACGGCCAGACCGAGGTGAATCTCGTGGTCGGTAACTGCTGGGAGGTGATGGAGATCCGTCCCGGATCGATGGGCCGGGCGATCCCGGGCCATGAGGTCGAGGTGATCGACGGGGATGGGCGGATCCTGCCGCCCGGGGAGGCCGGGGAGGTGGCCGTGAAAAGGCCTGATCCCGTCATGTTTCTCGAGTACTGGAGGAATCCTGAGGCCACCGCGGAGAAGTTCATCGGCGACTGGGCGGCGACGGGGGATCTCGCCAGGAAAGACCCCGACGGCTATTTCTGGTTCGTCGGCCGGAAGGACGACCTGATTACGAGCGCCGGCTACCGGATCGGTCCGGCGGAGATCGAAGACTGTCTCATCAAACACGAGGCGGTGGCCATATCCGCGGTCATAGGGAAACCGGATCCGGTGCGCGGGGAGATCGTGAAGGCCTTTATCGTTTTGAAGCCAGGATCTGCCCCTTCTTCTGCCCTCGAAGAGGAGATCAAGGATTTCGTCAAGATAAGGCTCGCCCTGCACGAATATCCCCGGGAGATCGAATTCATCTCCGAGCTTCCCCTGACCTCGACGGGGAAGATTATGCGGAAGGATTTGAGAATGAGGGAGCGGGAGCGTGAAAAAGGAAACGCAAAGGATTGAAGAACTCCTGCGGGAAGGGGATTTTTACCGGACCGTTCTGGATCACGTCCATCATGGGACGATGATAACCGACGAGGAGGGCCGGGTGATCTTTTTCAGCAAGACCTACGGCGATTTTCTCGGCATGGATGCAGCCTGCGCCCTCGGGAAGCATTGCACCGAGGTGGTGGAAAACAGCAGGATGCATCTGGTGGCCAAAACCAGGATCCCGGAAATCAACCAGTCCCAACGGATCAGGGGGCAGGATATGGTGGTCCAGCGGATCCCGGTGGAATTGGCCGACGGACGGGTGGTGGTTTTCGGCCAGGTCATGTTTAAGGACGTAAAAGACCTCCACGCCCTGGCCAAGAAACTAAACGTCCTTGAGATGAAGGTGGAATTGTACGAGAAGGAACTGGCCTCGCTGAGATCGTCCAAATACACCTTCGACAACATCGTCGGCGTCTCCAAGGCCATCACCGAACTTAAGTGTCAGGCGAGAAAGGCGGCGGGGATCAACGCCCCGGTGCTCCTCATCGGCGAAAGCGGGACGGGAAAAGAGCTCTTCGCCCACGCCATTCACTACGACTCGATGAGAAGGATCAAGCCCTTCATCAGGATCAACTGCGCCGCCATCCCCCGGGAGCTGATGGAGGCGGAGCTCTTCGGCTACGAGCCCGGGGCCTTCACCGGGGCGGGCAGCAAAGGCAAGCCGGGGAAGTTCGAGCTGGCCCAGGGAGGTTCTATCTTCCTCGACGAGATAAGCGACCTGCCTCTGGAGGTGCAGCCCAAGCTCCTGAGGGTTCTGGAGGAAAAGGAGATTGAAAGGCTCGGGGGCACCCGGGTGACGAAACTCGACTTCCGCCTCATTGCCGCAACGAACAGCGACCTGGGACGCCGGGTCGAAGAGGGCAGATTCAGGAAGGACCTCTACTATCGTTTGAACGTCATCCCCCTCCATGTCCCGGCGATCCGGGAGCGAAAGGACGATATCCCGGCGATCCTGGACCACCTGATCAAAAAATTCCACCGGGAACACGGGACGATTCTCGCCTCGATCCCGGAGGAGGTTATCGCGGCCTTTCAGGGATACCCCTGGCCCGGCAACGTCCGGGAACTCTCCAACGTCGTTGAGAGGATCCTCTACACCCTGGACGGGGAGGTCATCGGCTTTAGGCATCTGCCTGTTTTTCTCCAGACCAAGGCGGAAGGATACGGGCAGAAAAGGGAGGCGTCTCTTAAAATCCTGAGCTCCGGCCTGGAGAGGGAGGCGATCCTCCATTCCCTGAAAATCGCCAACAACAACAAGAATGAGGCGGCCAGGCTGCTTTGCATCCACCGGACCTCCCTTTACAAGAAAATGAAGAGGATGGGGATACCTCTGGATATTAATCAGTAGCCGCAAATCTACATGTAGATATAGCACTACATAAATTAGCCCGGTAATTGGTCAAGGGGGTGTGATGAGGTGATACTTTTATCGACAACTTCCCCCCCCTGGCCGGTCCCGCCGCCCTCCCCCCGGCCGGGGGGCCGCGGCATTCCCCCCCTTTTCAGGTTCCAGGGACAAGCCAGGTAAAAGTTCGTATTTGTCAAAACATCCTGCAATTTCCCGCCATTGTTCGGAATGACCGGGCCTGCGGTTTTCCAGGCCCTCGAGATGGTGGAATTCTCCGGAAAGTTTGGCCTATATGTTGCAAATTCTCCTTTAGTCCAGCAAACCCGTTTCAGCGCCGCCTGAGAATTTACCTAAACGATAGTTACAGGGCTTAAGGGAGAGGTCGATTATGGAACAGCTAAACCAGGTAGATCTTCAAGAGCCGCTTATCTGGAAGGAAGAGATTCTTCTCCTTAAGGATCCGGATTTTGTCCCGGAAAACGTCGCCCTGGTGACCGGCGCCGCAAGCGGGGTAGGGCGGGCCTGCGCCATTTCCCTGGCGGTAAACGGTCTTACCGTGGTCGCCACGGACATTGATGAAGACGGCGGCAATGTGACCAGGGAGAGGGCCCGGGTCTTAGGAGGGCAGGTCGTCTTTATCCCGGCCAATCTGGAGAGGGATCAGGACATCTCAGACCTGGTGAAAAAGGGATCTTCCCTTGGTGCAATTAAATATCTGGCTAATGTAGCCGGTATGCAGCATATCAATTCGATCGAGGATTTCCCCATGGAGGCCTATGACCGGATGCAGCGGATCATGCTTAGGGCACCGTTTTTCCTATCGAAACTCTGCATCCCTGAGATGAAGAGAAGCGGCGGCGGCTCCGGGGCCATCGGCAACATGTCTTCCGTTCACGGCCACATGGTGACGAAAAACAAGCCGGTTTACAACATCACCAAGTTTGGTCTCCGGGGGCTTGCCCAGTCCATCGCCGCCGAGGGCGAAGGCAATATCCGTTCTTTTACGGTAAGCGTCGGTTATGTGAGAACTCCGCTCGCCCTCAGGCAGATCCCGGCCCAGGCGAAACAGCGGGGCATCAGCGAGGAAGAGGTGATAAAGAGCGTGATGATGGGGAGGTCTCAGGTTAAAGAGATGATGAAGCCGGTGGAGGTGGCCAACCTCTTTACCTTCGGCTTTTCCCGTTTCGGCCGGTATCTCGTGGGCGGGGATCTGCTGTTTGACGGGGGCATGGTCAAGACCTATTGAAAAACGAGAATGGAGGTGATCGGAATAGGATAAATTCTCGCAGGTAATGTCAGAGGGCCTTTCGTTTCCTTGCGCGGGGCATCCCCGCACAACAAATTCAAAAAAAGGGGGTATGAGGAATGAAAAAATTAGGAAAAATAACGTTTTTATCGCTGTTTATTTTCGCCCTTTCCTCTGGATTGCTTTTTGCTCAGACCATCACCTGGCGGTTTGCCTCCACCTGGACGCCGGCGATCAACATCATCGAATCCGATCGGTATTTCGCTAAGCTGGTAGGGGAATTAAGCGGCGGACGCCTCGTGATCCGGGTCCATTCGGCGGGGGAACTGGTGCCCACGCCCGGGGTCTTCGATGCGGTCGCCAAAGGAACCGTGGAGATCGGCGGCGACTGGCCCGGCTACTGGGGGGGGAAAAACTCCGCCTTCGATCTTTTGGGCTCCTTCCCCATGACCTTCAGCCAGTATGACTACGTCAACTGGTACTACCACGGCGGCGGCCGGGCCATCTACAACGAGATGTACGGCAAGTTCAACATGCTGTACTTCATGACCTCGGTGTTACCTATGGAATCGGGGGTCCGTTCCCGGGTGCCCATCAAGAGTCTGGCCGATTTCAAGGGGAAGAAGCTGAGAATGGCCGGCCGGGTTCAGGGTCATATCTTAAAGAGGTTGGGCGGGGCCCAGGTGATGCTGCCCGGAGGCGAGATCTATCAGGCCCTTCAGCTCGGGACCATCGACGGCGCCGAATTCAGCAGCCCCTCCATCGACTGGGGCATGGGGTTTGCCGAGGTGACCAAGTTCAACGTGGGCCCCGGCTGGCATCAGCCCGCCTCGATGATCGGGGTGATGATCAACAGAGACGCCTGGGCGAAACTTCCCGCGGACTTGAAGCTGATAGTCGAATATGCCGCATCGGCCACTACCGCCTATATGAGCAGCTGGTTTGAAAACGGCAATGTCGAGGCCCTGGAGAGATTCAAAAAGGCCGGCACCCAGGTGTTCAAACTTACCCCGGAAGAACTTAGGACCCTGGAGGGTTACGCCTGGGAATTCCTCCTGGAAGAGTCCGCCAAGAACCCCGACTACCACAAGGTTGCCCTTTCCATGTTCCAGTATTTCAAGGATTTCCGCGTGGCCCGGGATATGCAGGAGCCCTTCAGCCAGGGGAGAAACCCCTTTACCCTGCCCGCCCTGCCCGGTCTGAAATAGCGGGTTCCCCTTTTGGATGGACCCCCCCTGAGGCAGGGGGGAGTCCATCTGCCCATTTCAAGGAAGCTGATCATGAACAAACTTGATATATTTGCACAAAAGATAGACTCCCTAAGCGAGTGGAGCGGGAGGATCTTCAGCTTTCTCGTGATCCCCCTGACCTGCCTCATCGTCTTTGAGGTGATCTCCCGGGCGATGAACGTGCCTACCATCTGGACCTTCGAGCTGTCCAATTTCCTCTTCGGGGCCCACTTTATGCTCCTTGCGGCCTACGGTCTTAAGAATTCCTCCCATGTGAGCATCGATCTGATCGTCGAGCGGCTCCCCAGGAAAGCGCGACTGATACTCTCCCTGGCGACTCATCTCATCTTGTTCTTCCCCTTTGTCCTGACCATCCTCTTTTACGGAACTCACTATGCGGCGGATTCCTGGGGGATATGGGAGAAATCCTGGAGCATCTGGGCGCCGCCCCTCTATCCCATAAAAACGGTGATCCCCGTTACGGCCCTGTTACTCTTCCTCCAGGGGTTATCCCAGTTCATCAAGATCGTAAGGGAGCTTGAGGGGGTGAAAAATGAGCCCTGAGTTCATCGCCATTTCCATGTTTTTTGTCCTGGTTGTCTTCCTCTTCCTGGGTCATCCCCTGGCCTTTGTCCTGGGGGGGGTAGGGGTCTTATACGGTTTTATCTTCACCGGGCCCCAGTTTGTAGGGATCGTGATCAACCGGGTCTACGGGGTCATGGACAATTTCGTTCTCGTGGCGATCACCCTGTTTATTCTGATGGGAAATTTCCTTACCGTATCCGGGGTCGCCGACGGGCTCTTCAAATCCCTCCGGTATCTTCTGGGGCCGATCCGGGGGGGGCTGGGGCTGGCGGTCATCGCCGTCTGCATCGTGTTTGCCGCCTGCACCGGGATCATCGGCGCCTCGGTGGTCACCATGGGCCTGCTGGCGGCGCCGATGCTGCTCAGATACGGCTATCAGAAGGAGCTGACCACCGGGATGGTGGCGGCGGGCGGATCCCTGGGGATACTAATCCCACCCAGCATCATGCTCGTCATCATGGGGGACCAGGCGGCCCTTTCCGTGGGCAAGCTTCTTCTGGCGGCGGTGATCCCCGGGGTGAGTCTGGGGATCCTCTACATGATCTATATCGCGGCGCGTTGCTTTCTCAATCCCAGCCTCGGGCCGCCGGTTCCGCCGGAAGATCTGGCGGGGATCGCCCGGGGCCAGGTCATAAAGGACGCCCTGAAGTATGCCCTGCCGCCTCTCGGGCTAATCTTCGCCGTGTTGGGCTCCATCTTCACCGGCATTGCCACCCCGACCGAGGCCGCCGGGGTGGGGGCCTTTGCCGCCTTCATCCTGATGGTCCTCTACGGTAAATTCTCCTGGGTGACCTTCAAGAACTGTCTCTTCCAGACCGGCCGCACCGTCACCATGGTCCTGGTCATCATCGTCGGGGCCTCGTGTTTCACCGCCGTTTTCCTGGGCATGGGGGGCGGCAAGACCATAGTCGATGCCATGCTGGGGCTGGGCCTGGGAAAATGGGGCACCTATTTCCTCATGATGTTCATTCTCATCGTCCTGGGGATGTTCATCGACTGGATCGGCATCGTCATGATCGTTTTTCCGATCTTTCTCCCCGTGGCCAAGGCCCTGGGGTTCGACATCGTCTGGTTTGTCACGATGATGGCGGTGAATCTCCAGATGTCCTTCCTCTCGCCGCCCTTCGGCTACGCCCTCTTTTACCTTTCCGGGCTGGGCTTGAAGGAGGTCGCCCTTTCCCATATCTACCGGGGGGTCATCCCGTTTTTGATCATTCAGTTTATCGGGCTTTTGATCTTCACCTTCTGGCCGGCCTTGACCCTTTGGCTGCCGAATCTGATGATCAAGTAGCGATGCCGGCAGAGGCCATCCTTTTCTTCTTGCCGGAAAGGATGGCCTCTGTGTCAAAATATGACTCCGGTCTTGAATAACCGGTCTTCCAGGTTCCCGCTGACGTTCCTGCCGTTACATAAGGAATTCCCCGACAATCTCCCAGGGGATATTTCCAGACCTGACCCAGCGGCTCATGGGAAAACTGAAGGTCTTGGGGCGGCGAGCTGTCGCTTCTCCTGGGCGTTTAGGATAATGGGGCCTGCCACCCGGCCGCGGAGCCGATCAGAGATTATGGCGGCGGCGCGGTGGACCTCTGTTTCGGCGGCTGGTTTGTCCTTGGGTGAAAACCAAAGAGATATCCCGGTCGGCCATCTCCAATCGACGCCAGGCGGGTGCTATCGGGAGAAAACTAAAACAGCCCAAAGGCAGGCTGTCTCGTCGCTTACGCTCCTCGAAATGACCGGGTGGCTGCCGCGATCCTCTATACGACCGTATTTAAAGCTCTCGCAGGTCGAATTGAACTTTCGACCGGAATGAGATAAGAAAAAAAGG
>JBBIJM010000084.1:0-9884 GCA_037445955.1 Syntrophobacterales bacterium | reverse complement strand
GGTTGTTGTCCAAGAGATAGACTACAGCCCCGAGTCCGCAGGCGATCTTGGCGGCATTGAGGCCCACGACCCCGGCGCCGATAATGGTAACCACCCCCGGTTTCACCCCGGGCACCCCGGCCAGAAGAACCCCGCGGCCGCCGAAGGTTTTCTCGAGATATTTGGCCCCCTCCTGGATGGCCATCCTGCCTGCCACCTCGCTCATCGGGGTCAATAGCGGAAGGGTTCCGTTTTCCTTCGACACGGTTTCGTAAGCGACGGCCACCGCCTGCGAATCCATCATCCCCCGGGTCAAATCCCGGGAAGAGGCAAAGTGGAAATAGGTAAAGACGATCTGCCCCGGCCGGATCAGGGGGTATTCTTCGGCAAGAGGCTCCTTCACCTTCACGATGAACTCCGCCTTCGCGTAAACCTCCGCCGCAGTCGAAACGAGACTGGCGCCGGCCTTCAGGTAATCCTCGTCTTCGTATCCGGAAGCCTTGCCCGCCCCCGTCTCCACCAGTACCTCATGTCCGCCGGCTACGGCCAGTTCGATCCCGCCGGGCACCATGGCCACCCTGCTTTCCCGCTTTTTTATCTCCCTGGGCATCCCGATGATCATCGCCGTCTCCTTCCGTTGACTTTAGGTACGAAGATCCTCCAAGCATTTTCCCGCAAAGGCCACCATCTCTTCCGTGGCCTGATTGAACTGTTTGACCGTCTTTTGCAGGGCCGGATGGGCGTTGTACTCCTCCCGGGTATAACCGTCTTCCCGGTAGGCCCGCTCGAAATAGGGGATCTTTAGCAGCTTCTCGAGGACCGCCTCCGGGATATCCGCGTTGATCCGCCCGGGAACGAAGTCAATGGTATCGGCCTTCGGGAAAAAGATGAGCTCCTCGATGAACGGCGGGGGACAGGTGATAACAATATCCGCCCCGGCCTTCTCCTCGAGATGCCAGACCCTGAGGGCCCCGTCCACCGTAGGACCTACCCTAAGGGAGCAGGAAAGGAGTTTGCTTGGGTATCTGTTTTCCTTGATCAAACCGTAGGCCTTTTTAAAGATCGCCAGCTCCGCATAACGCACCTCCGCCTCGGTAAGCTCCACCCCTGCCTCCCTTCCGAAATCCCTCAGTCCCCCGAGATCCCCGTAACGGGCCTCCATATGGGTGATGACCGAACGCCACTTAGAGAGGTCCACCCTGTCCCTTTTGGCCTTCTCCAGGCCCCGGTTAACGGTTTTCGCGCAGTCCATAAGCTGGGGGAGCATGAACGACAGGGTATTGTTCGTGGGAATCCCCCGGGCGGTAAGGATCTCGATTACCTCGTAGCCTTCCTTCGTGCCGGGCACCTTGATCATGACGTTGGGATTGATCGCCCGGAGCTCAACGGCCTGCTCGAGCATGGCCTCCTTATCGAAGGCCGAGCGGGGATCAACCTGGCCGGAGAGATAACCGGCCCGGTGATCCGTCGCCTCAAAGAGGGGGAGGTACAGATCGGAGCCCCTCTTGACAACCACCTTGTAGAGAAGCCAGAAGAGGCCTTCCCCGTCCAACCCGGGATTATCTTTCAACAGGTCTCGAGCCACCCCCCGCCAGTAAGGGGGGTTGTCATTAATCGCCTGAAGCGAGAGGGGAGGGTTGGTGGTGACGCCCCGGAAAAGGGAATCCCCGGGTCTTTTCTCATTATACATCCGGGCGAACTGCTCCGAAAGCCTATCTCTCATCTTGTCTTCGGAGGCCCGGGCCAGCATCTTCCCGCACCAGTTATCAAAGATCAGCGGGGACGAATCCCACCAGATCTCCATCCCGGGACTTACCGCAACCAGTCTTTCCAGTATATTCCTATCTTCCATACTGCTCCTGTCTGTTCTCCTTTTTAGGGTTTATTGTTTAGATGTATATACAGCAAGTCCGGCAAAAAGCAAGTCCGAAATACCGGCTACCGATTATTTCCCCTAAAATGATACCGGCCCAACTCCACCTCAAAGACGTACTTGTCTCCCCGGTAGTACGAGTAGAGGAGCTCTACCGGCAGGTTGTTCTCGTCATAAGTGAGGCTCTCCATGAAGAAGGCGGGGGATCCCTCGGGCAGGCCCAGATATGAGGCGATTTTGCCTTTCAGATTCACCGCCTGGATGGTTTGTTCGCTCCTGGCCAAAATCACGTTGAAGCGCTCGCAGATAATCCGGTACATGGAACCGGTGAGATCCATCTTGAGGATCTCCTGGAAATTCTGCCCGGGGAGATAACTCTCCTCATAGATCAGGGGGAGCCCATCGCCCGTTCTAAGACGGCGGATCGCTATCACCTCGTTTTTTGCCCCCAGGACCAGTTTCCTTGCCACCTGTTCCTTGGCCTCTTCCACCCCTTTCTTGATGATCCTCGTCTTCTCCTTTACCCCGAGTTCCTTAAGGTCGTCGCCGAACGAGGAGATCCGCAAAAGCTTGTGGGTAATCGAAGGCGGGGCCGCCTCGCTCACATAGGTTCCCCAGCCCTTCTTCTTGACCAGGATCCCCGCGGAGGTCAATTCCAGGATGGCCTGTCTTAAGGTGTTCCGGTTGACCTGGCAGAGCTCGGAGAGTTCGATTTCAGAAGGGAGCTTGTTTCCCCGGGCATAGCGTCCGGAGAGGATCAGTTCTTTCAGCCAGGCGCTGATCTGGAGATACTTGGGCGTGGGATTGTTCGGATCTACGACCTTCATCCTGGCTAACCCTGTTTCGTCGCGTTCATGCCGGTCAGGGCGGATTTGCCCGTGGCCAGCCGCATCACCGCCAGAAAAATAACTACAATCAAAACGACCACCGTGCACATCGCGTTGGCGCTCGCGGTCCGGCCATCGACATCAAGAAAGATGATTTCAATGGCCGCGAGCTTGATCTTGGCGGTAACAAGGAACAACACGGCACTGATGGTGGTCATGGCCCGCATGAAAAAGAAGGTCGCGGTGGAGAAGAAGGCTACCTTGGAGAGGGGAAAGATGATCCGGGTAAAGGTGGTGACCGGTCCCGCCCCGAGGCTCACCGCCGCCTCTTCCACCGATTTGTCGATCTGTTTGAGATTCGCCGTTGACGTGAGCACCCCGAGGGTGAAATTGGCCACGATAATGTTGATGATGATGATCCAGATGGTCCCATAAATGAAAAAGTAGGGTTTGTTGAAGGCCAGGATGTAGCCCAGGCCCAGGACGACCCCGGGGATCGCCGCCGGGAGAACGGATATGCTGTAGAGGAACTGCTCCCCCCGGGGCTTCTTCTTTTCGATGATATAGGCCGCCATCAAGGTAAACGACGCCCCGACCACGGCAACCACCAGGGAGACGATGAGACTCGTCCAGATCGGGGCGTATTTGATGGCGATCATCGTCCGGAAGGTTCCCGGGGGAAGGACGCGGTTCCAGAAATCCGTCCAGAGGGGAACGCTCGCCCCCAGGGAGGGGAAGTCGTAATGCATTAGGGTGAGGGTGAAATCATAGGGCCAGGTGCGGACGAAGGATCCCAAAAAGACGGTCACGAAAACAAGCAGGATGCAGAAGGAGATGACCCCCGCATAAACGGTAAATCCCCACTTCTTCAGGGGACGGGAGGGGGGTATGAAGGGTCTGGCCTGGCCGCTGATTAAGGCATAGCTTTTTCTCGTCAAATAGTAGTTGATCATGAAGGCGATAATCGACGGAATGAGGAGAATCACGCTGATGGTGGCCCCCAGATCGAACCGCTGCAGGCCGAAGACCTGGGAGACGATCTCCGTGGCCAGCACCGAATAGTTGCCGCCGATCACGATCGGGATCCCGAAATCGGTGATGGTCAGGTTGAAGGTAAGGGCCGCGGCGCTGGCTATTCCATATTTTGCCGAAGGCAGGGTAACCTTGAAGAAGGTCTTGAGGGCCGAGGCCCCGAGGCTCTGGGCCGCCTCGTCCAGACGGGTATCCACCGCCGACAGGGTGGTATAGAGGATGAACAGGGCGTTGGGGAAGCAGTAGAGGATTTCCCCTACAATAATCCCCGTGGCGCCGTAAATGTTCCAGTCAGTATCCAGGAGATAGCGGGTGACAAACCCGTTCCGGCCGAACAGAAGGATCAGGGCCAGGGCCTGGATAATCGTCGGGGCGATGAGGGGAAGGGTGGAGATGGTGTAAAACACCCCCTTGGCCGGCATGGTGGTCCTGGTCAGCCCATAGGCGAAAAAGAAGGCAAGCACCGTGGTGATCACCATGGTCACCGTGGAGACGAACATGCTGTTGTAAAAGGACCGGTAGATCCGGGGATTGGAAAAATAATTGACGTAGTTCTGCAAGGTGAACGAGCCGTCTTTAAAAAAGCTCATCGCGCAGATGTCGATCACCGGATAGAGGAGGAAAAAGGAAAGAAAGGCCAGGAAAAAGGCCATGATCACGCCGGTGAAAAGATTATCCGCGGTAAAGAGGGAGGCTCTAAGCGGGGAAGGGCCGGGATGATTCATAGCCGCCCCCCTAGCTCGCAAAGACCAGGAACGCATCCGGCGGGAAATAGAGCCTTACCCGATCCCCCTGCCGGAGGATCCTCTGTTCGTATTCCTTTTCGATCATATCGCAGATGATCTTCTCGCCTTCCAGATCCGCCAGGATCCGCACCGCAGCCCCCTGGAAGACCACCACCTCGACGGAGGCGCAAACCAGGTTCTGAGGCTCAAGACCTTCGGTGGGAGAATCGGCTTTTAGGATCTCAATATTCTCCGGCCTGATTGAGAGGGTCACCTGTCCTTTCTCATCGGCCCCTTGAGCAACCTTGAACTGCCTGGCACCCACATCCACAATATCCTTTGTCTTTTTACCCGAAAAGAAATTGGAGGTGCCGACAAAGTCAGCCACAAAACTAGAGGCGGGATTCTTGTAGATCTCGATGGGCTTTCCGATCTGGCGAAACTGCCCCTCCTCCATCACCACCACCCGGTCCGCAATCGAGAGGGCCTCCTCCTGATCGTGGGTGACGTGGATCATGGTTTTCTTGAGCTCCTGCTGGAGCCTCTTAATCTCGCCTCGCAGTCGCAATCTTATCTTGGCATCCAGGGCGGACAGGGGTTCGTCCAGGAGCAAAACCTTAGGATCCGGGGCCAGGGCCCGAACCAGGGCCACCCTCTGCTGCTGGCCGCCGGAGAGCTGAGCGGGATGGAGACGTCGCCAGTCGGCAAGGCCGATGAGATCGAGCATCTCATCCACCCTGGCTGCAATGGCCTGCTTCGGCAGCTTTCTCATCTTGAGGCCGAAGGCGATGTTTTCCTCCACCGTCATGTTGGGAAAGAGGGCATAGGATTGAAACACAATCCCGAACTCCCTTTTCTTGGGGATCAGGTCGTTGATCACCTTCCCGTTGAAAATCACCGCCCCCTCGGTCACCGTTTCAAAACCGCTGATCATCCTGAGCACCGTGGTCTTTCCGCAGCCGCTCGGCCCCAGGAAGCAGATGAACTCCCCCTCCTGGATCTCGAGGTTTACCCGATCCACCGCGGTGAGCCTGCCGAAACGTTTGGTGAGGTTTTCGAGCTTAAGGTTTATTCCCATCGTTCCACCCTAGACATTGAGATATCTATACAACACGATCCGATCCGCCAGCAAAAGGTCGCATATTTTACTTCTCCCGCACCGAAAAGAGCAGCGGGTGCGCTTCCGTATCGGCCCGATGGGCCGCCAGATCGGCGGCGACGGCGTCTATTTTCCTGCCCAGTTCATCGCCGACGGCGTCGATCTTGAAGTCGAGAAACTCGATCTTTTCGCACAACTCTTCCCGGGTATCCCGGATCTCCTTGCGCAAAAGATCGTGACCTTCCAGTACCAGATCAAATTTGCCCCGGATATCTTCCAGCAGAATCTCGAGATTGTCCTTTTCCATGGTTCATCCCCTTACGATCAGCCGGGAGGTGGGTAGCGTTGAATAACCGCAAGGCATTTCTGCCGCCTCCAAGTCATTTCTTCCCTTGGCAACCCGGCAAGACCGGGAAGGCTGCTGGAATTTATTTTGCCGGGGCCTCAAGGCGAAAGACCTTAAATCCAAGGCCTTTCGCCTCCGGTCCGGGCATCCCTCAGGGAAGGCTATTTAACGAACAGGCTCTCCCATCTCTTCTTGATCGTCTCACTGTTTCTCGCCTGCCAGGCAAAGTCCATGGGATAGAGCTTTATTTCGGAAAGCTTGGGCAAATCGGGCCTCGTCGGGATACCCGGGAGGGTCACCCCGTATTTGAATTTGGCGTATTCTCTCATGGCGCCTTCGCTGATCGCCCAGTCGAGGAAGCGCCTGGCGGCCCTGGGATTTTTCGCCCCCTTGAGGAGAGCGTTGGCCTCAACCTCATATCCGGCCCCCTCAACGGGAAATACAAATTCCACGGGGAAGCCCTGCTTTTTGAGTTCCGCAACAACAAAATCAAAAGAGGCCCCCACGGCAAACTCGCCCGCCGCGGTCATCCGGGCGGGACGGGAGCCGCTTTTGATGTACTGGCCGATGTTGCGGTCGAGCCTTTTCAAAAATTCCCAGCCGTCCTCCCTGCCTTCCCTGGCCCCGTGCATCTGGAGGATGCTCGAAACCTGGAGGAAACCCGTCCCCGAGGCCACGGGGTTGGGCATGGTTACAAGCCCCTTGTACCTGGGGTCAAGAAGATCGTTCCAGCCCCTGGGCATGGGCAGGTTCTTCTCCTTGAGAACCTTGGTGTTCACGCAGAAGGCGGCGATATACATATCGATCCCCACATAGAGGTGCTGGGGATGAACGAAACGCTGCTCCAGCCTCTCGACCCCGCGGGGCTTATAAGGCTCGAACAGGCCCCGGGGGATCATCTCCTCCATCCCGGTCACCGCCCAGCCCCAGACTAGATCCGCCTGGGGGTTGTCCTTCTCCGCGAGCATCCTCGCCCCCAGCTCTCCTGTCGAGAGACGGATGATGTCTATATCCAGATCGGGCATGTCTCTCCTGGCAACCTCCAGGTATTTGACCGTTTCGTCGGTCTCGAGGGATGTATAGATCGTGACCTTCTCCCTGGCCTCGAGAGCCGTCGCAAGCCCCAGGGTGATAAGGATGCCTAGCACCAACCATACTCGTCTCATAAATACCCTCCTCTCTTGCTTAATTTGATTTAAACAGATTAATAATTTTGATATGTTGCAAAAGGACAAATGCCGCCCTGAAAAACACTATAATAAAAAACAGGCCCGGTCAAACGTTTTATCTCGGCCTTTATTTGTGATCTGAAACCTGGTAATAGACTGGCTAAAATCCCGCAAGAAAGGATCCGAACCATGAATAACGCCGCCCTCTTCACCATCAGCTACGGCCTTTACGTGATCACCGCCGGCACCGCCGAACGGGCCAACGGCCAGATCGCCAACACGGTCTTTCAGGTAACCTCCCAGCCGGCGACCTTCGGCGTCAGCATCAACAAGGAAAACTACACCCACGAATTCATAGAAAAAGGGGGGAGGATCGCTGTTTCCGTGATCTCCCAGGCGGCGCCCATGACCTTCATCGGTCACTTCGGCTTCAAAAGCGGCCGGAACGCAGATAAACTGGCGGGGATGCAAACCGTAACCGGGGCGACGGGCGTTCCCATCGTCACCGATTACGGCGTCGCCTATCTCGAAGGAATCGTCAAATCATCTCTCGACTGCGGCACCCATACGATCTTTGTAAGCGAACTTTCGGGGGCCGAGGTTCTAAGCGCCGAAGAACCCATGACCTACGCCTATTACCACCAGGTGAAAAAAGGCAAGGCGCCCAAGACCGCCCCTACCTACGTGAAGGACTAGCCTCCCGGGAGGCGCTTCCCCTCATCGAGGGTCTCCCGGACCTTAAGGGAAAGCTCATTGAGATTGAACGGCTTCTGGATGAATCGCACCTCCGAGCCCAGGACCCCATGATGGACGATGGTGTTTTCGGTATAGCCGGACATATATAAGACCCGGAAGTCCTCACGAATCCGGCGCAGCTTAAGCTCAAGCTCCCGGCCGTTCATCCCCGGCATGATCACGTCTGTCAAAACGAGGTCCAGCCTCCCCGGCCAATCCCGGGCGATTTTTAGAGCCTCCTTTGGATCGGCGGCCTCGAGCACCGTGTAGCCTAACTGATTGAGAAACAGGGAGGCAAGCCTGCGAACGTTTTCCTCATCCTCGACCACCAGGACCGTCTCTTCACCCTGTAGAGGCTCGGGGCTAAAGTCGACCCGGCGGCTCAATTCGGCCTCTCCCCCAAGGGCGGGCAGATAGATCTTAAACGTCGTCCCCCGGCCCGCCTCCGAGTAAACCCAGATATTGCCGCCGCTCTGCTTCACGATACCATAGATGCTGGCGAGACCCAGTCCGGTTCCCCGGCCCTTTTCCTTGGTGGTAAAGAAAGGCTCAAAGAGTTTGGCCCGGATCTCCTGTGTCATCCCGACCCCGGTATCGGAGACGGAAAGCATCACATAATCGCCGGGAACGACCCCGGAATGCTCTTTGGCATAAGATTCGTCGAGGTGAACCGAGGCGGTCTCGATGGTGAGCTTCCCCCCCTCCGGCATGGCGTCCCGGGCATTGACGGAGAGATTTATGATCACCTGCTCGAACTGATTGACATCGACCTCGACGAGAGGAAGCCCCCGGGAGGGAACTATTTCCAGGTCAATGTCTTCTCCGATCAGCCTCCGCAGCATCTTTTCGATGTCGCCAACCAGTGAGTCCAGATTGACCGCCTCCATCTTCATGATGGACTTGCGGCTGAAGGCCAGAAGCTGCCTGGTGAGGGTGGCGGCCCGGGAAGCGGCCTTGCCGATCTCTTCCACCTCTTCCCGCAGGGGGCTTTCGGAAGTCAGTTTCAAACCGATCAGCTCGACATACCCCGAGATGGCCTGGAGGATGTTGTTGAAATCATGGGCCACCCCGCCCGCCAGCCGCCCGATGGCCTCGAGCTTGGCAAGCTGCTGGATCTGTCCCTCGAGGGAGGTCTTATGCAGCTCCGCCTCTTTCAATTCCGTAATGTCTCTGGCGACCCAGAGGGCCTTCTCCCCGTCGAGAGGGGTGATCCTCCCGTTGAACCACCGCTCCTCCCCTTTCAGGTTGGGAAGCTGATACTCGCATTCCACCTTCTGGCCCGTTTCGAAGGCTTCTGTGAGCTTAGAGAAAAAGAAATCCGCCTTCTCCCTGGGGAATATATCCCGGTAGGTCTTCCCCAGCATCTCCTCCGGGGGGCGGGAGTAGCTTAAACGGGCCGTCGGGGCGATTTTCAGGTAGCGGCCGCTTCTGTCCACAAGCATGATCCGGTCATCCAGGGCGCCAAAGAGCCCCCTAAGCTCCCCCTCCGACTCCTCAAGCCTCTCCTCCGCCTCTTTCCTTGCGGTTATGTCGGTATAGATGGCCCGCACCCCCACCGTCTTGCCCTCGCCGTCCAGCTCAGGGGAGGCGTTCAACTGGGTATGAATCACCCGGCCGTCTTTCGCGACAAAGCCCCTCTCCCCCACCACCACCCCATTCTGGGCCCGACGGTAGCCGCCGCCCAGGGATTTTTCCCTCGATTCCGGGGTATATAAATCGGTCAGGGGAGCCTTAAAAACCTCGTCCCTGCTGTACTTAAGGCTCTTTAAAAAAGATTCGCTGCAGTCGGCCACATAAGGGATTCCCTCCTCGTCCCGGGTGAGGACGTACATCACCGGGGCCTCATTGAATAGATCCCGGTATTTTTTCTCCAGTCTCTTCAAGTTCCCTTCGGCCTTTCTGCGCGACGATACGTCACGAAATACCAGGACCGCCCCCAGAATTCCCCCTTGCTCATCGAAGATGGGCGCCGCCGAATCGTCAATGGGGATATCCCCTCCCCCCCTCTTGATGAGGATCGTATGGTTGGCCAGGCCGACTATGACCCCTTGTTCAATAGCCCTCGCGGCAGGGTTCTCCACGGGACGACGGGTCGTTTC
>JBBIJM010000083.1:0-10060 GCA_037445955.1 Syntrophobacterales bacterium | reverse complement strand
CGTCGATTTCCGTGCCGATGTCCGTGCCCACGCTCGTTCCTTTCTGGTTCACCGTGGCGAAGCTCAGGCTCGCGAAGAGGTCAAGCTTCTTCGAGGGGGCGAAGCCCACGTTCACCTGCCAGATGGAGGCGTTTGACATGGTGTCGGTGGTTGTGGTGAACGTTCCCATGCTGCCGGCCCATTTCACCCCGACATCGGAGTGCCAGAGGAGGAGACAGGGATTGAAATCGCTTCCGGCGGTAATGGTGCCTTCATACTTGTCCGTCGTGGCCGCATCTTCGCCCTGGGCGAAGGCGTAGAGGGCGCCTATCCTCAAGGGGCCCGCGGTGTAGCGGGCGCTTACGTAGTAGGCGAGACCTTCGTCTTTTATGTCCGTCACCCCGGCGGCGTAGTACTTCGCGGCGGTGCCGAACCCGTAAATGAGTTCAGCCTCGACATAGAGGGGCCCGAAGGTCCCGCGGAAGTAGGGCACTAACCGCTGGCTGTTTACGCGGAAGGTAGCGGACCTGGCGTCATCCACATAGGAGTAGAGGGCGCCGGCGTTCCAGGTCTTCTGGGTATAGACGGCGGCCAGGTAATACACGTTAAAGTCGCGGTCGCCGAACAGGGTGGCAGCCACGCCGCCGTACGCGCCGGTCGCGGCGCTGGCAGTAGGCTGGAGTTCCTTCTCCTGCTGCTTCTCATAGGTCGCCACGAATGTCCAGCGACCCTGAGGACGGGTGAACCGGATCCGGGCGTGGGTCGTGGCGCCATCGCCGAAGGCGGTGGCCCAGGCGCCGGCGTCCATGTAGCCTACATCCATCCGGCCGAGGGGCAGGGAGAAGGTCACGAAGGCCCGCTCGAAGCCGATGTTCTCGTCTTCCACGGCAAAGGGCACGCCGGAGCCCCGCTGAAGCCGGGTGTTGAATGCGGCGCCGGGGCTATAAAGCTGCCGGTCGGCGCCCCAGATGACCTCTTTCGCGTCGAACCGGGTGGTGACGGTCACCCCGTCGGCCAGGGCGAATACCGGCTGGAGCCGGAAGCGCTGGGCGATGAAGGCCATGGATTCGGTGTTGTCTTTTTTCAGCTTGTGGTTATCGATGTAGTAGCCGTGGGCAAAGTAGCCGCCGCTCAATCTGAGCGTGGGCTGGGCCAGGGCGGGCAGGGCGAAGACCGCTACCAGCGCCAGGGCGAAAAGCCCGATGAAAAATCTCTTCATGTTTTCCTCCTCAAAAACTTTTTGGTTTAATCTTCCCCCCGGGCAGGGGGAACCGCTACGCCCCGGTCAGGCTGCCCTCCCCGCGGCCCCTTCCGGCGGGCGGCGCCCCGGCTTGAATCGCCCGGCATCCGCCTTTTTTCGTTCACCTCCTTCTCGAATCCCCGTTGCCGCCGTTTTACCCCGCCCCGGCGGGCCGGGAAAGGCGGCAGGCGAGGGGCATGCTAGCACCCCCTTCAGCCCCTGTCAAGAACTTTGCCGCCCTCGCGGCCCGCTTGGGTCGGGGTGGCGCGACTCAACAGGGAAAGCAATATTTATGCCCCCCGGCCAACCGGGGCGGCCAAGGGAGAGGATAGGGGCTGAAATCGCCTTGTTATCCCGGTGGAGCCGCGGCCCCATCATGGCTAATCGTATCCGGAGGCGGCGAAATGGCTGTGTTGAAACAGCCACCGGATACGATCCCTGTGGCCTCGGCGACACACTTTCCCCCGTCTAATTCGGGTAATTCGGGGGACATAACACTTAATTAAGACGAATAAACGGGCGCGGTGAATTAAGTGTTATGTCCCCCGAATTACCCCTGTTTGGAAGAAGGCCGGCAAAACCGGGGAGGGCGCAAATATGACTTGACTCTTAAGCCTCTCTTGATATAGGAAGTCCCAGTTTTTCGATGAGAAAAGGCCCCGGCCGCAGAAGCAAAAGCCGGGGGAATATCTTGTGCCGGGGGAGCGGCCGGGGCTTTGCCTCCGGGGGTCCCCAAGAAAGGAGGAAGGGGTGAACATAATTGTCTGCGTGAAACAGGTGCCCGACACGGAGACCTTGATCAAGGTCAAGGCCGACGGGAGCGGGATCGACGAGGGGAACATCAAGTGGGTGATGAATCCCTATGACGAGTTCGGCGTGGAAGAGGCCTTGCGGATCAAGGAAAAGAAAGGGGGCGAGGTGATCGTCGTCGCCCTGGGTCCGCCCCGGGCCATGGAGACCATCCGCACCGCCCTGGCCATGGGGGCCGACCGGGGAATCCAGCTCAGCGATGCCGCCTTCTCCGGGGCCTGCCCCTACGCCACCGCGGCGGCCCTGGCCGCGGCCATCAGGCCGATTCCCTTCGACATCATCTTCTGCGGCCAACGGGCGGTGGACGACGACGCCGGCCAGGTGGGGTCCATTCTCGCCGAACTCCTCGATATCCCCCAGCTCACCGTGGTGACCAAGGTCGAGGTGGAGGGCAAGACCGTCAAGGTTCTAAAACCCATCGAAGGGGCCCAGCTCGTAATCGAGGGAACCCTTCCCTGCCTGATCACCGCCCAGAAGGGGTTGAACGAGCCCCGTTACGCCTCTCTGCCGGGGATCATGAAGGCGAAGAAGAAACCGGTGGACGTGAAGGATGCGGCGGCCCTCGGCGTCAAGATGGAAAACAGGGCCCGGGTGGTTCGTCTCACTCCTCCCCCGGCCCGGCCGCCGGGAAAGATCATCGGCGGGGACGATCCCGGCGCGAAGGCGGCGGAAATGGCCCGGCTTCTTCGCGAAGAAGCCAAAGTGATTTAGGGAGGAATGATAATGGCGAAAGGTGTGTGGTTTGTCGCGGAACAGCGGGACGGGGTCTTAAGGAAGGTGAGCTGCGAGCTTGCCTCGGTGGCGAGGAGACTCGCCGATGAACTGGGTGCGGAGGCGGGCGCTGTCATCCTGGGAAACGGCGTTTCGGGCCTGGCCGCCGAACTTGCCCGTTATGGGGCCGACAGGGTGTATCTCGGGGAGGATCCCGCCCTGGCCGTCTATACCACCGACGGCTACGGCGCCGCGGTGGCCAAGATCGTGCGGGAAAAGCAGCCGGAGGTCCTGCTTCTGGCCGCCTCTTCGGAGGGTAAGGACCTCTCCTCCCGCCTGGCGGGAATGCTGGCCACGGGCCTGGCCACGGATTGCGTCGAGGTGAAGATCGAGGGCGGGAGGCTTGTAGCCGTCCGCCCCCTCTACGCGGGCAAGTGTTTCGGCGAGACGGCGTCCGTCGCGGATCCTCAAATGGCCTCCCTCAGACCCAACGTGTTTTCCGCGGTGGAAAACCCCCGGGCGGGGACGGTGGAACGGTTCGACCCGGGTCTTGCCGGGGCGAAGCTCCGGACGAAGGTCCTGGAGGTGCAGAAGGACGCCACGGGCAGGCCCGACCTGACCGAGGCGAACGTCATCGTCTCCGGCGGCCGGGGGATGAAGGGGCCCGAGGGCTACCAGATCCTGGAGGAACTGGCGGACGTGCTTTCGGCGACGGTGGGCGCCTCCCGGGCGGCGGTGGACGCGGGCTGGCGGCCCCAGAAGGACCAGGTGGGCCAGACGGGCAAGGTGGTCTCGCCAAACCTCTATATCGCCTGCGGCATCTCCGGGGCGATTCAGCATCTGGCGGGGATGAGCTCGTCGAAGTACATCGCCGCCATCAACAAGGACGGCGAGGCGCCCATCTTCACCAAGGCGGACTACGGCATCGTCGATGATCTCTTCAAGGTCGTCCCCGAACTGACGAAGGAGTGCAAGAAGCTCCTGTCCTAGGAGTTTCGGGGACAGTATCTATAATTAAGGATACTGTCCCCGAAATTACCGAAATTATCAACCTTCCCCCGGGGAATAGTTTTGAGCCAGAAGGGAGGTTTCCATGGCGAACTACAACATCGCCCAGGCCGGCCGGGTTGACTACTGGAATATCGACCAGACGCTGGTATTTTATCTTCTCACCTTGCTTGCCCTGGCTCTCTTCGCCTGGGGCCTCTACCGGCGCCTCCAGGTCTGGCAGGCAATGGGCAGGCCGGAGCTGCGCCTGGAGAGGCTGGGCGAGAGAATAAAAACCCTCCTGGCAAACGGTCTCCTCCAGGGCCGGATCCTCAAGGATCCCTTCCCCGGGGTGATGCACGCCCTCATCTTCTTCGGGTTTCTCATTCTGTTTGCCGGCACCGCCCTGGTGGCCTTCAACCATTACGTCGCCTCGCCCCTTGATCTGGCCTACCTCAAGGGCCGCTTCTACCTCGTCATGTCCTTCTGTCTTGAGGTCGCCGGGATCGCGGCGCTCCTCGGGGTGATCCTGGCGGCCTGGCGGCGGTACGTGACGAAGCCTGACCGGCTGGGCTACCGGGAGAAGGCCGACGCCACCTGGGAGGACGGTTTTATTCTGGCCTTGATTGCCCTGGTTATTATCACGGGCTTCCTCGTCGAGGCCCTGCGGATAGCCGCGACCCGGCCCCCCTGGGAGGTCTGGTCCTTTGCCGGGTTCGCCCTGGCGGGGCTCTTCGCCGGAATCACCGAGGAGGGGGCGAGATCCCTTCACCGCCTCTTCTGGTGGATTCATGCCCTCTTGTCCCTGGGTTTCATCTCCTATATCCCCTACTCCCGGCTGCTTCATCTGATCACCTCGCCGGCGAACCAGTTTTTCCGGTCCCTGAAACCCGCGGGGGATCTTGCGCCGATCGCCGATTTTGAAACCGCCGAGACCTTCGGCGTGGGCCGGATCGAGGATTTCACCTGGAAGCAGATCTTCGACGCCGATGCCTGCACGAGATGCGGCCGGTGCCAGGAGGGCTGCCCCGCCTACCTCTCCGGGAAACCCCTGTCACCCAAGAAACTGATCCAGGACCTCAAGGAATTCTGGCTGACGAGGGCCGGGGAGATCGAGGCGGCGAAATCGAAGGGGGAGGAGCCGCCGGAGGCGAAAAAATCCCTGGCCGGGGAGGTCATCGACCTCCACGAACTCTGGGCCTGCACCAACTGCATGTACTGCATGGAGCACTGCCCGGTGTTCATCGAGCATGTCCCCAAGATCATCGATCTGCGCCGGTACAAGGTCTTAACCGAGGCGGATTTCGCCCAGGAACTGCAGCTTGCCTGCCGGAACATGGAGAACAACTCCAACCCCTGGGGGGTGGGCTCCCACCTCCGGGCCGCCTGGGCGGAGGGGCTCGATATTCCCACCCTGGAGGAGAAGCCCGATGCCGAGTACCTCTTCTACGTGGGCTGCGCCGGGGCCTTCGACGACCGGGGGAAGAAGGTGACCATCGCCTTGGCGCAAGTTTTGAAGAAGGCCGGGGTCTCCTTTGCCATTCTGGGAACGGAAGAGGGCTGCTGCGGCGATTCGGCCCTCCGGGCGGGAAACGAGTACCTCTTCCAGAGCCTGGCCCAGGCCAATATCGAGACGATGAACGCCCGCGGGGTGAAGAAGATCGTCACCGCCTGCCCCCACGGATACAACACCCTGAAGAAGGAATATCCCAAATTCGGCGGCAACTATGAGGTCTATCATCATACGGAGCTTTTGGGCCGGCTGATTGCCGAAGGCCGGATCGCCTTGAAGAAACCCCTGGAGGGCCTCTTCGCCTATCACGACTCCTGTTTCCTCGGGCGCTACAACGGGATTTACGACGGGCCCCGAAAGCTCCTTAAGGCCATCCCCGGGCTTGCCCTTACGGAACTTGGCCGCAGCCGGGAAAAGAGCTTCTGCTGCGGCGCCGGCGGGGGGAGGATGTGGATGGAGGAGGACCAGGGCGAGCGGATCAACCACCTCCGCACCGATGAGGCTATCGCCTCCGGGGTAAAGGCGGTGGCCGTCGCCTGCCCGTTTTGCCTCACCATGATCTCCGACGGGATCAAGGACCGGGGCCGGGAAGAGTCCCTGGCGGCCCATGACATCGCCGAACTCATCCGGGAGTCCATGGCGGAGTAAAGCCCCCGCTTCTTTCAGGCGCCGAATTTGGCCAGGCGGCCCGCGTGGGCCAGGGCCAGGGTCATGAGGTCCTTCATGGGGAGGATCCCCAGGCCGCCCTTAAGGCAGGGGCGTTCCCCGAAGGAAGACACGTCGTCCGGAAGGCAGGCGGGTGAATAGAGGAGCGCCGGCACCGGATGCCAACTGTGGCCCTTGAGCGCCGCGGGGGTCGAGTGATCCCCGGTCACCACGAGGACCCGGGGATCGAGCGCCCGGAGCGCCGGGATGAAACGATCCACCTCCTCAATCGCCCGGACCTTGCCGGGATAGTCGCCGTCCTCCCCCCGGGCGTCCGGGGTCTTCACGTGAAGAAAGAAAAAGTCATACCCCTCGAAGTTGGCGGCGAGGGCGGCAAATTCCTCCTCCAGGGTAGAAACCTCCCCAAGCACCTCCATCCCCAGCAGCCGGGCGATGCCCCGATACATGGGGTAGAGGGAAATCGCCAGGGCGGACAGGCGGTAGCGCTCCCGGAAGCCCGGGAAGGGATGGTGCTTGGCATATCCCCGCAGGAGGATCATGTTGCCTCTCTTCTCCTCAGCCAGGATCGTCCTGACCTGCCCTAACATCTCTGTAAGGATCCCCGCGGTCTTTTGGGCCTCCGGAATGAGGGCCCGGGGGGAAAGGGGGAAAACCCCTGTCTTTTGCGGGTCCGTCTCGGCCAACTCCGGGGAGAGCCCCTTTCCGCTCAAGACGAGCAGGGCCCGATGCTCCTTTTCCGTGACCAGCCGAAAACCGATCCCGCCGGGGAGAGAGACCCGGGCGGTCAGGACCTCCGCAAGCCGCCGGTTCTCTTCGGTATCGAGCCGGCCCGCCCGCCGGTCCGCAACCAGGCCCTCCCCGTCCAGGGTGGCGAAGTTCACCCGGGCGTAGAGGTCCTCCGGGTCAAGGGGATAATCCACCCCCGCCGCGGACAAGAGCCCCCGGCCCACGTTGTATTGGAACGGGTCATAGCCGAACAGGGCCAGATGGGCCGGCCCGCTCCCCGGGGTAAGACCGGGGCCCAGGGGGTCAAGCAGCCCGCAGATCGAATCCTTGGCCAGGGCGTCGAGATTCGGGGTTTGGGCCGCCTCAAGTTCCGTCTCTCTTCGTTCCCCGTAAGGCAGGCCCCCCAGGCCGTCGAGGATGAGAAAGACGATCTTTCCTTCCCCGGAAACCGTAAGCTCCGATAAGATTTTTTCGTTCATCCCCCTGCCCCCTTCCCCGGTAAGCGTTTCTATCTTAAACCCAGAAGTTTTCTCGCCACCACCACCCGCTGGATCTCGTTTGTCCCCTCGTAGATCTGGCAGATCTTGGCGTCCCTCAGATGCCGCTCCGCGGGATATTCCTTGCTGTAACCGTAGCCGCCGAAGATCTGGACGCCCTCGATGGCCGCGCGCATCGCCACATCCGAGGCGAAATACTTGGCCATCGCCGCCTCCTTTTCGAAATCCGCGCCCTGATCCTCAAGCCAGGCCGCCCTGAGGACCAGAAGCTCCGCCGCATCCAGTTCCGTGGCCATGTCGGCAAGCTTGAACTGGATCGCCTGGAACGTGGAAATGGGCTTGCCGAACTGGATCCGCTCCCTGGCATAGGCCAGGGCGTCTTCCAGGGCGGACCGGCCGATGCCGCAGGCCTGGGCGGCAATCCCGATGCGCCCCGAATCGAGCCCGGCGAGCATCTGCCGGAATCCCTGGCCCGGCCGGCCCAGCAGGTTTTCCGCGGGGATCAGAGCGTCTTCGAATACGAGCTCCGCCGTCCCCGAGGCCAGTATCCCCAGCTTCTCCTCGATCTTCCCCACCCGAAAGCCCGGGGTCTCCTTCAGATCCACCAGGAGGTTGATGATCCCCCGGTAGCCCAGGGAGGTATCGGCGGTCGCGGCCAGAACGCAGTAACGGGCCACGTTGCCGCTGGTGATAAAGGTCTTCACCCCGTTTACCAGGTAGTGATCCCCGGTGAGCTCCGCCCGGCACCGGAGGGCCGCCGCGTCGGAGCCGGCGCAGGATTCGGTAAGGGCATAGCACCCTTCCACCTTCCCCGAGGCCACCGGGGCAAGGAAGCGGTGTTTCTGTTCTTCCGTCCCGTAGGTTTTCACCGGATGGCCGTAGAGGGTGTTGTTCACCGAGACGATGACCCCGCAGCTTGCGCAGGCCCGGGAGATTTCCATGGTGGCCAGGGCGTAAGTGACGTTGTCCATCCCCGCCCCGCCGTAATCCGCAGAAACCGCGACGCCCATGATGCCCATCTCGCCCAGCGCCCGGCAGATCTCCTCCGGGTGGCGGTGGGTCCGGTCCAGTTCCGCGGCAACCGGCCTGATCTCCGCCTCGGCAAACTTGCGGACCATGTCCCGGACGAGTTTTTGTTCTTCGTTTAGGCCAAAATTCATCGGGTTGCCTCCTTCAGATCCGTTCGAGTATCAGGGCCATGCCTTGGCCGCCGCCGATGCAGAGGGCGGCCAGCCCCAGCTCGACGTCTTTCCTGATCATGCCCAAAGCCAGACTGTAGACGATCCTGGCCCCGGTGCAGCCGATGGGATGGCCCAGGGAGATGCCGCTTCCGTTTGGATTCACCCGGTCGAGGGGGAAAGCCAGTTCCCGGAGACAGGCAATCGCCTGACAGGCGAAGGCCTCGTTGAGCTCCACCAGGCCGATGTCGGCCCCGGTGACCCCGAGCCCGGCAAACAGTCTCCTGACCGCGGGGATAGGCCCCAGGCCCATGTAGGCGGGATCCACGCCGCCTGAGGCACAGCCCTTGATCCGGGCTAAGGGTTTCAGGCCGAGCCTCGCTGCCTCCGCCCTTGCCATGATGACCAGGGCGGCGGCGCCGTCGTTGATCCCCGAGGCGTTTCCCGCGGTGACCGAGCCGTCTTTCCGGAAGGCGGGGGGGAGCTTCGCCAGCTTCTCGAGACTCGTCTCCATCGGCCGCTCATCGATTTGGAAGAGGAGGTGGTCCCCCTTCTTCTGGGGGATCGAAACCGGGACGATCTCCGCGGCGAAGTCGCCGTTTGCCATCGCCGCCCGGGCCCGGTCGTGGCTCAGGAGAGCCAGCTCGTCCTGTTCGGCCCGGGTAATGCCGTATTTGGCCGCGATGTTCTCGGCGGTTTCCCCCATGTGATAGCCGTAGAAGATCTCAAAGAGGCCGTCATAGACCATGAGGTCGGTCATCGGGGCATGAGGCATGTTCATCCGGTAGCCGAACCGGGCCTCGGGCAGGGCGTACGGGGCATTCGTCATGTTCTCCATGCCCCCGGCGACGACCGCCCGGGCGCGGCCGCTTTCGACGGCCTGGGCGGCCAGGGCGATGGCCTTCATCCCCGAGGCGCAGACCATGTTCACCGTATAGGCGTTCGTTTCCTCCGGGAGGCCGGCGAAGATCCCCGCCTGCCGGGCGGGATTCTGCCCCTGTCCCGCCTGGAGGACGTTGCCCATGATGCACTCGTCGAAATACACGGGCATTGCGGTTTCGGCAAAACGGTCGTACCTCTTGTTGAGCTCGGTCATCCCGATCCCCTTTAAGGCATCGGGCCTCGCCTTTTCCACCTCTTCCCCTGCCACGGGCCGCAGGCCCGCCCGGCGGATCGCCTCACCGATCACCAGGGCCCCCAGATCAACCGCCTTTACCCCCTTGAGGGCGCCGCCGAAACTGCCCACCGCCGTCCTTGCTCCGCTTACGATCACCGCTTCCGTCATTCCTGGCTTCTCCTTTCGTTTCCGTAACACTCCGGTTTTCTAAACTTTTATCAGGATCGCATCCCCCTGGGCGGCGCCGGAACAGATCCCCGCGACCCCTACGCCCCCGCCCCTCCTTCTTAACTCGTAGGCGAGGGTCATCAGAATCCGCGCCCCCGAGGCGCCGATGGGGTGGCCGTAAGCGATGGCGCCTCCGTTGACGTTCACCTTTTTCTTAAGCTCGTCTCCTTCGAAACCGAGGATCCCCCGGCCGCTCACCAGGACCACCGCGGCGAAGGCCTCGTTGATCTCGAAGAGTTCCACCTGCTTTGGGGTAAGGCCGTTTTGAGAGAGGAGCTTGCGGACGGCAAGCCCCGGGGCGCAGGCGATATCCTTCGGGGGAAGGGAGACCTCGGCGTAGTCGAGGATCGTGCCCAAGGGTTCTAAATTAAGCTCTTTGGCCCTTCTTCGGCTCATGAGGAGACCCGC
>JBBIJM010000082.1:0-10142 GCA_037445955.1 Syntrophobacterales bacterium | reverse complement strand
AACATCAGAGAGATTCAGGAACTGCTCGGGCATAAGAATGTTGAGACGACCATGATCTATACCCACATCCTGCGGGATATGTCAAACGCCCCGCAGAGTCCGCTTGATGCCCTTTACAATAACCGGCCATGACAATACGGGAACTCCCCGGACATAAAAACCTCCGGACCACGATGATCCATGCCCATGCGGCTAAGAAAAATATACTTGGTGTTGAGTCCCGGAAGACGGAGCGCCATAAGATCGTCCCTGTAATGCTCCATGTCTTGAAGACGCCGATGCCCCAGCATCAGATGCACGACCAACATAGGGACAATCATGCGATGACCCACCGGCAGATGATCAAAACAGGCGCGGAACCGCGCCTTGACGTCCGGCTTCAAAAACAATTCCTGAATGATCACCGGCCCGGCGAAGGACGTAAGTTTTTGCTCCACAAAACTAAGCGCCGGAAAAAAAAGCACCGGAATTGGTGGAAAATACCCCTTGACGCGAAAAAATAGCTTCCATATACTCCGAACCGTCAAAAGCAAGTTCTTAGTCTGCTCGACTCAATCTAAAGAGACGCCTGGTGGCACGAGCGAGACGTTGGGATAAAAACCAGAAAAAAGATTTGCGGAGATGTTCGGGGTTGGTTAGCGGAGGCGGAGCCGGCGGATTCGCGAGAAGACTGTTTTGAGGTATCGGCAATTGAGACGGAAGCCGCTTCCCTGGCCGGATTGCGCGACTTTTCCCGGCCGCGCCATACATCGAGAATCTTTTGTTCAACATTCTTTTATAAGGAGGAAAGAGCAATGAAATCTCTACTCATCAGTATCCCGATCGCCCTGCTTCTTGCCGCCACGCCGACTTTTGCCCAGGACGACTGGACAAGCTTTCTAAAAAGCATAAACGTCCAGGCCGGGGCGGATTTACCCGGTTTTAAGGCTCAGCTAAGCGCCCAGTTCAAGGTCTCCCCGGGGGATGTGGAGGTGATTCTAAGCAAGGTGGAAAAGCCCGCCGATGCCTATATGTGTTTAAAAATAGGCGAGATAACGAAAAAGCCCCCCGAGGTAGTTGTCAAGGAGTATCAGAGAGATCGAGACAAGGGCTGGGGCGTCATGGCCAAAAACATGGGGATAAAACCCGGTTCTAAGGAGTTCCACGAGCTCAAGCGGGGAGCGCCCACGGGGGAGAAAGCCAAAGGCCAGGGGGGTAAGGGACGGGGGAAAAAAGATAAATAGGGAATAAAAGTCCCGCCCCCGGGGGCCTCATTATCGGCCGCGCCCCGGTTCCCGTTTGACATCCCCGGGACTCTCCATTATAGTCTTTGTAAATTCCTGGCCGGGAGAAGCGACCCATGCAGATGCCTCTGGTTTTTTCCATTTACGGGGAAGGTTTGAAGCGGGTGGAGGAATACCTGGAGGGCCACCTCACCTCTGAGGTAAACCTGATCCCTCAGGTTGTCCACCACCTCCTCGGGGGAGGCGGTAAAAGGTTCCGTCCGTTGCTCTTGCTTGCGTGCGCGGACCTGTGCGGCTACTCGGGGGAAAGACGCTACGCCTTGGCCGCGGTTATCGAATTCATCCATACCGCCACCCTTCTCCATGACGATGTGGTGGACGGCGCCGAAACGAGAAGGGGAAGGGCCTCGGCGAATCATGTCTGGGGCAATGCCGCCAGTGTCCTGGTCGGGGATTATCTCTATTCCCAATCCTTCAAGATCCTGGCGGAAGATGGAAACATGCCGATCATGAACCTCCTGGCCACCTGCACCAACGCCATGTCCGAGGGGGAGGTGCTCCAGTTGACCAAGAGGGGCGACCCCGGCACGACAGAAAAGGATTATCTCACCATTGTGGAGAAAAAGACCGCCATCCTCATTTCGGCGGCCTGCGCCCTGGGAGGGATGCTGGGCAGGAACTCCGACGAGACCATCCTGGCCCTGGCCCGCTTCGGAATGAGGCTGGGGGCGGCCTTTCAAATTACCGATGACATCCTGGACTATGCGGCCAAAGAGGAAGAATTCGGCAAGGCCATCGGGAAGGATCTGGCGGAAGGCAAGCTCACCCTCCCCCTGATCAAGACATTAAAGAAAAGTAACGGCCCGGAAAGGGAGCTGATCCGGGGGGTCGTGGAAAGGAAGGAGCTGACCGACGACGAAATGGGGAAGATCTTCGATCTGATCCGCAAGTACGACGGCATCGGCTACGCCCACGGCAAGGCCGCCTCCTGCATCGAGGAGGCCAAGGGTTATCTCTCCGCCTTCCCCGAATCGCAGGCCAAGACGGCCCTTCTGGCCATCTCCGATTATATCTTGAGCCGCAGGTTATAAGACCATCGGAATCCCGCAGCGGCCACATTCATTGGGATCAGGTCCCAGACGATCCTGCCTTAGAGCCTCGGGGAGCGATTCCATTATATCCCGGGCGATGATCCCGTCCTGACCTTTCTCCCGTGCGGCGAGGTCGCCTGCCAAACCGTGCAGGTAAACCCCCTTTTTAACCGCCTCAAGAAGGGGAAGACCCTGGCCGTACATGGCGGCAATGGTCCCAGGAAGGATATCTCCCGATCCAGCTGTAGCCATCCCGGCGTTTCCAGTTAAATTAACAAACACCTCGCCTTCGGGGCAGGCAATCAAACTATGCGCCCCTTTGAGGACAAGGATTGCCTTCAAATTCCCCGCAGCCTCCCGGGCAAAAAGAATTCTATTGTGATCGATCTCTTCCTTAGACCTCTTCAACAGGCGCGACATCTCCCCCAGGTGCGGGGTGAGAACGGTGGGAGCCCGTCGTTTTAGCAGCAGAAAAGGTTCCCGGCTCAGGGCGGTAAGACCGTCGCCGTCAACGATTACCGGTTTCTCCGTCGCCTCCAGAATATCCAGAACGAGCCTGCCCGTCTCCTCCGTGCCGCCTAGGCCGGGGCCGATCACGACAATGTCCGCCCTTTCCGCCAGGGCAACGAGATCGTCCCTGTTTTCCCGGGCGATGCCTCCCGAGGCGGTTTCCTTCTGGGGGGCGAAGACGATCTCGCTTCCCACCCCGGCCAGGGCCGGGGCCAGGGACGCGGGCAGGGCCAGGCGGGCATAGCCTCCCCCGGCCTTGAGAAAGGAGAGGGCGGCAAGGAGGGGGGCGCCGTAGTAATTCCCCGAACCGGCGACGATCAGGGCCTCGCCCACCGACCCCTTGTGGGCGGTTGGGCTGCGTTCGGGCAGGGGGATATGATCGTTTAAGGCAACCTTAAGATCGCTATGAAGGGCAAGTTCAGGGGGATAGGAAATGGGGGAATAAAAGAGCCTCCCGCCCAGGGCATAACCGGGGTAGAGGACATTGCCGACCTTGGGAAGGCCGAAGGTTACCGTGTAGTCCGCCCGGACCGCCCGGCCCATAACCTGGCCCGTGTCCCCGTTTATCCCCGAGGGCAGATCGAGGGAGAGCACCTTCTTCCCGCTTTCGTTGATCAATTGAATGGCCGCCGAGTAAATCCCCTCCACCTCCCTGGTGAGACCGGTGCCGAAGATCGCATCCACCAGGAAATCCGCCCGGGAAATTTCCCGGGCCAGGGATTCCCTCTCCGGCCTACAATGAACGGCCAGGGGAAGTTTCTTCACCATTTCCCAGTTGATCCGAGCCGCTCCCTGGAATCTCTCCGGATCGCCGATCACCGCCAGAGCTACCAGCCCTCCCTGGGAATGGGCCAGCCTCGCGACCACCAGGCCATCCCCGCCGTTGTTTCCCGTTCCGGCAATCACGAGGATCCTCCTCCCCTTGATCCCGCAATTGGCGGCAAGCACTGAGGCGGCGGCCCGGCCGGCGTTTTCCATGAGGATCTCTTCGGGAATGGAAAATTCTTCCATGGCCTGCCTGTCCATCCTTCTTATTTGTTCGGTTGTGGTTATTTTCATAGCCTGATACCCTCGAGCGACAGGTTTTTGATCTTATAGCAGAAGGGCAATCAACATGCCATGACTTCCGCCTTTAATCAAGCTACAAGAAGCTTGACTTTAGGAAATGAACATCGTAAGGGTTCCGGCAGTTTCTAAATCAAGTCACGGGGAGCAAAATGTCGGAAGAAATCAACGAACACATACAGAGCTTTGCCGAGCTGCTTGAGGAAAGCGGCACAAAAAGAAGTTTTTTTAAGCCGGGTGAGAGGCTCCTGGCAAAAGTGGTAAAAATCACCCAGGAATGGGTATTCATCGATCTAGGCGAGAAAAACGAAGGGTACCTGGAGAGAAAGGAACTCCAAAACAGCGAGGGCTGCCTCCTCGTCCAGGAGGGGGAGACAATCCCCGTCTATTTCCTCAAGTCGGAAAATCACGAGAAACGCTTCACTACCAGGATAACCTCGACCGCCGCGGGGAAAAATTTCCTGGCGGACGCCTGGCGCAACGGGATCCCCGTGGAAGGCCGGGCGGAGAAGGAAGTGAAGGGCGGATTCGAAATCAAGTTAAGCGGCGGGGTAAGGGGCTTCTGCCCCTTTTCCCAGTTGACCCTGCGCCGGGGGGAGGATCCGGCCTCTCTTCTCAATCAAACCTTGATTTTCCGGATCGTCGGCTACGGCGAAGACGGGAGAAATATCGTCCTTTCCCGCCGGCTGATCCTGGAGGAGGAAGAGGCGGCAAAGAAAGAGGTCTTAAAGGGGCTTCTGAAAGAGGGGGATAGCGTATCGGGCCGGGTGGTCGGCCTGGAAAAATTCGGCGCCTTTGTCGACTTAGGCGGGGTTCAGGGGCTCATCCCGACATCGGAACTCGGCTGGGATCGATCAAAGGGTGCGGCGGATGTATTATCGTTAGGCCAGGAAATCAATGTCGCCATCCTCAAACTGGACTGGGAAAAGGATCGGATCAGTCTGAGTATAAAATCAACCCTGAACGATCCCTGGCATACGGCGGAGGAGAAATATCTCCCCGGATCAACCCACCCCGGGACGGTCACGAGACTGGCGGAGTTCGGGGCCTTCGTCACCCTGGAGGCGGGCATCGACGGCCTGCTTCACATCTCGAAGCTGGGCCGGGGCAAGCGGATAAAACATCCCCGGGAAGTTCTCCAAGAGGGCGAGGCCCTTGATGTCCAGATCGAAAATGTACAAAAGGACGTAAGGCGGATCTCTCTCAATCTCCCGGAGCTGGCGCAGCCGAAAGAGGAAGATACCACCAAGGAATACCGGGAGCAGGCGGTAAAATCCATGGGCACCCTGGGGGATCTCTGGAACAGCAAAGCCAAAAGCACGAAGGATGATAAAATACCGGGCAAATCGCCGCACAGATGAGAATCAGGGAGGGTTGATAATGACCGACGATATCTATTTAAAACTCGCCAAGTTGCTCGATACCTTGCCCAACGGGTTTCCCGCTGAGGAAAGCGGGGTCGAGATCAAGCTGCTCAAAAAGGTTTTCAATCCGGAAGAGGCCGAGCTGTTTTGCGATTTGAGATTGACCTTCGAAACGGCGGAGCAGATCGCCCATCGAACCGGCCGGCCTCTGGATGGGCTGGAGGCAAGATTGACCGCCATGTGGCAGCGGGGACAGGTTTTCGGGGTCGATTTCGGGGTAACGAAGGTCTTCAAGCTGATGCCCTGGATCTTCGGGATCTATGAATTTCAACTCAACCGGCTTGATCGGGAATTCGCCGAACTTATGGAAGAATACAGCCGGGCTATGAGCAAGGTGCTCATGGGCTACAAACCCCAGCTCATGCAGGTGATTCCCGTCGAGAAGGAGATCCCCAGCAAACACGAGGCCCTCCCCTATCAGCGGGTATCGGCCATCATTGAAAAGGGCAGGTCTTTTGCGGTGGCCGACTGTATCTGCAAAAAAGAGAGGGCCCTGGTGGATCATCCCTGCAAACATCCCCTTGAGGTCTGCCTGGGAATAGCGCCGGTGCCGGGAATCTTCGAGAACCACCATTGGGGCCGCCCCATCACCAAGGAAGAGGCCTATGGGGTTCTCAGGAAGTCCGAGGAGTCGGGACTCGTTCACCTGACCAACAACGTGGAAAGCGGCCATTTCTTCATCTGCAACTGCTGCGGGTGCTGCTGCGGGGTTTTACGCTCGATCAACGAGTTCGACATTAAAGAGGCGGTCAACTCCTACTATTATGCGGTGATCGATCAGGACTACTGCACCCTCTGCGGGACCTGCGCCAAGGAACGCTGCCCCGTTGCGGCCATCGATAACGGGGAGGAGGCCTATCGAGTAAACCCCACCCGGTGCATCGGCTGCGGGCTGTGCGTCACCACCTGTCCCAGTGAGGCGATAAGCCTGGTCCCCAAGGAAAACGGCCAGATCGAGCTTCCGCCAAAAGACGAAAAGGAATGGTTCAAGCTGAGGGGAAAGAACAGAGGGGTTGATTACAGCGAATTTCTCTAAGGCATCCCGCGGCCCCGGCTTTTTACAGGAGGGCGGAGGCGAGATCGACAAGAGACGCCCCCTCCAGGTGGAAACGGATCACCGGCCTCCCGGCCTCCTTCAAGGCCAGGCAGTCTCCCTTGGCCTGGGCGAGCTTCAGGCGCCCGAAGGTTATCGCCGAGGCGGCCTTTCCCGGCTCGTCGGGGACAGGCAGATCGAGCGTATCCCCGGCGGTGATGCAGATAAACAGTCCTCCCGGCGGGCCGCCCTTGTGGAGCTGGCCGGTGGAATGGAGGTATCCCGGCCCGTAGCCCAAGGTTACGGCGACCTTTTTCTCCCTGGCGATTTTTTCCTTAAGCCTCCCCAGGATCCGGCTGTTTTCCCGGTTCTCCTCCAGATAGGCGAGGATGGCCACATAACCCCCCGGAGAAAGCCGGTCAAGAAAAAGGGCCAGAGAATCCCCTGAAGAGTTGCCGGAAACCTCCCCGTAAACGGAAACGCCGTCATAAGAGCCACCCGGCTCCTCGAAGAGTTTCGCCCCCTTTCGCTCTTCCCCGGAAAGGATCTTCCTGGTCAACCCCTTGGCCGCCTCCACATCGGGCTGATCGAACGGGTTGACCCGGAGCCTTTGGCAGGCGACGGCGGTGGCCATCTCCCAGAGGAAGATTTGCCTCCCCAGATCGCAGGGATTGTCCATTTTCAAAGAGATGCAGGGATGGCCCCCGGCGGTCAAGGCCGCCTTTTTTTGCCTGGTTGACTCCCCGCCGGAAGACTCGAAAACCACAAAAACCCGGTCGTCGCCATAGGTCGAAGGGTCACGAAGCCCCTCTTCCCATACCGGCAGCAGGCCCCGGCCCTTCTTGCCGCTGCTTTCGGCGAGGAGCTGTTCGAGCCAGAGGGCGAAAAAATCCCAGGCCGGGGGGAGGACAAGGGTAACCTTGTCGCGCCCCAGCAGAGCCAGCTCGCCCAAGCAGAAACCGAGGAGGGCGCCGTTAAAACGCTCCCCGGCGAGTTCCCTCTCCTCTTTCGCCTGGTCCCTCGCCCGTAAGACAAGGGTCCTGATATCGATCCCGAGGAGGGCGGCCGGGAAGAGACCGAACGGGGAGATCGCCGAATACCTCCCCCCGATATCGGGGTCGCCTACAATCACCTTCCGGAAATGATGTCTTTGGGCAAGATCGGCCAGGGAGCTTCCGGGATCGGTGATGGCGATGAAATGCCGCCCCGCCTCTTTCCCCCCCAGGTGATCTTTGGCGAGGTTGTAGAAATATTTCAGAAGGGAAATGGTCTCTACGGTACCCCCGGATTTGGTTGAGACGATAAAGAGGGTTTCGGCGGGATTCAGGCTATCGGCATACCTCTGGATCGTAGCGGGATCGGTGCTGTCTATAACGGATAGATCGAGATATCCCGGCCGGGGGCCAAATATCCGGGCAAAGACCCGGGGCGCCAGGCTCGAGCCGCCCATCCCGAACAGGAGCGCCGTCTTGTAACCGGCAAAGCGAACCGCCTCTGCCGTCTCGATAAGAATCTCCGTCTGGGAAATCATCCCTTCCGGGCTTTTCAACCAGCCCAAACGGTTTGTAATCTCCTCCGGCGAATCGCTCCAGAGGGTGTAATCCCCTTCCCAGACCCGCTGGATGATCCTCTGTCCCTCCGCCTGGGCCAAGGCCCCGGCAAGGTGTTCCCGGTAAACTCCCAGGTCCTCCCAAAAGGTCTCCATCTTCATCCCTCAGAGCGGTTCGGCAAGTCAGGGCCTCCTCTTTCGAGGCTGCTACCGGATAAGGAGACCCCTGGCCTCGGCAACTATCCCATCCACCGTTATCCCGAATTTTTCGTAAAGCACCTGCCAGGGGGCGCTGGCCCCAAATGTCGAGAGGCCGATTACCGCCCCGTCCAGCCCTACATACCGCTCCCAGCCGATCTTTATCCCCGCCTCGACGGCCAGCCGCTTCCGCACCTTTCCGGGGAGAACCCTGTTGCGGTACTCTTCCCGCTGCCCTTCAAACAACTCCCACGAGGGGAGAGAAACCACCCTGACCCTGTTGCCCTCCCCGGCTATCCGCCGGCCCGCCGCAAGAGAGAGATGAAGCTCCGAGCCGACGCCGATGACGATCAGCTCCGGATCCTCCGGCCCCGATTCCCACAGAACGTACCCTCCCCTGGCCAATTCTCCCGCAGCGGCCAGTCCGGTCCGGTTGATCACGGGAACGTTCTGGCGGGTGAAGATCAACGCCGTCGGCCCCTCGTTTAAGACCGCCTGGCGCCAGGCCTCCACTGTTTCATTCGCATCGGCGGGCCGGATCACCGTCAGCCCGGGCAGGGAGCGCAGGTTCATGACCTGCTCGACGGGCTGATGGGTGGGGCCGTCCTCGCCCAGGCCGATTGAGTCATGGGTGAAGACATAGACGATCTTGAGCTTCATCAGAGCGGCCAGACGCAAAGAGGGTTTCATATAATCACTGAAGGTGAGAAAGGTGGCGGTAAAGGGGATGATTCCCCCGTGAAGGGCAAGCCCGCTTGCCATCGCCGCCATCGCGTGCTCCCGGACTCCGAAATGGATATTCCGGCCTTCGTATCCCCACGAACCGCCGATACAACCCTGACTGGAGGCCGGCTTTATCCGGGGGTTCTGAAAATCCCCTAGGCCTTTGAGCCAGGTGAAGGTGGAGGGATTCAGATCGGCGGCCCCGCCTACCATCTCCGGCAGCCGCGCCGCAAGCAGGGCGAGTATCTCTTCGGAAACCTTGCGGGTCGAGATATCCTTTGCCCCGTCCGGATAGACGGGAAGGTCCCCGTCCCATCCCGGAGGCAATTGCCCTTTGATCCGTCTCGAAAGCTCCGCCGCCGCCTCCCCCTGGCATTGAACATACCGGAGGAATTCCGCCTCCCAAGCCTGGGACAGCACCCCTTTCTTCCCGGCCTCCTTATCGAGGAAGGTCTTCACCTCCGGAGGGACAAAGAACCGGGGTTCCAGGGGCCAGCCCAGCCCTTTTTTCGTCCCCTCCAGCTCCTCCTTACCCAGGGGGGCGCCGTGGGCCTCGCAGGTTCCCTGTTTGGCAGGGGCGCCGAAGCCGATTTTAGTTTTAAGGATGATCAGGGAAGGACGCCCCCCCTCTTCTTTCGCCCTCCTGATGGCCGCATCGACCGCTTGGGTATCATTGCCGTCCTTCACCTCTTCCACCTGCCAGCCTGCGGCGGCAAAACGCATCGCCACGTCTTCGGTGAAGCAAAGGGCCGTCGAGCCGGAAAGGGAGATGTCGTTGCTGTCGTAAAGAACGATGAGCCGGCCCAGACCCAGGTGCCCCGCCAAAGAACAGGCCTCGCAGGAAACCCCCTCCATGAGGTCCCCGTCGCTTGCCAGCACGTAGGTCCAATGGTTTATTATCTCAAAACCATCCCTGTTATATCGGGCGGCCAGATGGGCCTCGGCGGCGGCCATCCCTACCGCGGAGGCTATCCCCTGGCCCAGGGGACCGGTGGTCATCTCGACGCCCAAGGCGGGATTATGTTCCGGGTGGCCCGGGGTCCTGCTGCCCCATTTCCGGAAGGACCTCAGGTCCTCCAGGGATATATCGTAGCCCGTCAGATGAAGAAGGGAGTAAAGGAGCATCGAGGCATGGCCCGCGGAGAGGACGAAACGATCCCGGTTAAACCAGGTGGGATTGCCCGGGTCATGGCGCAAATGCCTGGTCCACAGGGTGTAGGCGGCGGCCGCGGCGCCTAAGGGCATTCCGGGATGGCCGGATTTAGCCTCTTCGATGGCGTCGCAGGCTAAAAAACGCAGGGTGTTGATGGCAAGGTCGTCAAGGTG
>JBBIJM010000081.1:0-10156 GCA_037445955.1 Syntrophobacterales bacterium | reverse complement strand
CGTAGCCGGGGGGTCATCCTGAAGCCCCGGTCAACACAGTCCGTTTACAAATTCTGGTAATAAACCATTCCGTAACAAAATCACCGCTTGTTCAAAGCTCTCTGTTGGTCTATATTTAAGATCGAGATTATTTTTATCCACAGGCTTTAGGCAGTCGCAAGATTTGAAACTGAGCAAGAAAGCAATTCTGTCGATCCTATTTCTTGATGCTATCCTTAATGCGCTTCACGTGGCCGCGGCCCAAGCCCTTGACCTCGCAGCCGAGCTCGAAGTAGCGGCGGATGTTGGCGTCGTCCAGCATGCCGAAGCAGTCGATGATTGCCACGGGACGGCCCGTCATATTAACAATCTTGTCGGGATCGAGCTTCAGGTAGGGCTCATGGCGGACGGCCAGAACCACGGCATCGGCGCCTTTCAGTGCTTGGTTGAGATCTTTTGCAATGCTGATTTCACTGAGTTTTTCCTGGTTGCGGAAGAACCGCGACCAGGAATGGCCCGCTGCCGGGTAGCTGTCCTGCTTCTCCAGCTCCCACCAGTGCTTTACATAGGGATCGTGGACGGCGATCTCCGCCCCCATCTCGGTGAGCTTTCTAACCAGTGCCTCGGAGCCGCTGTAGCGTGTATCTCCCACGTCTTCGCGGTAGGAAGCGCCCAGGACGACGACCTTCGAGGCGGCGACGATCCTTCCCATGTTTCTCAGGGCGTCCCGGACGAGCTCGGCCGCGTGCAGGGAGCGCGTGTCGTTGATATCGATGGCCAAAGGCGTGATCTTGAAGATGTCGTCCTCGAAGCCCATGAGCTTGTTGTAGGCCCAGGCGCCCAGGCCCCCGTCCTTGGGCAGGCAGTAGCCGCCGATGCCCGGGCCGGGGAAGATCATGTTGGAATGCGTCGGGCGCACCTTGATGGCCTCGATGACCTTGATCAAGTCCACGCCGTTTCTCTCGGCAAAGAGGCTCCATTCGTTGAGGAAGGCCAGGATTGTGGCTCTATAGGAGTTCTCGACGATCTTGCAGGTTTCGCTCTCGATGGGGCGATCCAGGACGGTCATGGGATACTGATCTACATTAAGGATTTCACTGAGGAACTTGGTAACTCTCTTTCTGGCCTCTTCGTTGACGCCGCTGCAGACACGCCAGAAATCGCGGATGGAGGAGACGTACTGTCGGCCCGGCATGACGCGTTCGTAGGAATGGGCCAGAAGGGGCTCCTCCTTTAGATTTCTCTTTTCGAAGGCCTTCTTCAGGATCGGGTAGGCCACGTATTCTGTCGTTCCCGGCGGTACCGTGGTTTCGATCAGGACGAGGCAGTCGGGCTTGATCTTTTCGCCGATGATTTTGAGACTCTCCTCGAGGGCGGCGATGTCGGCATGGCCCTGGCGGCAGTTGCCGAATGCCTCCTTGAAGTAATCGCACTGGACGTCCACGACGACCACGTCGGCCAGCGTCAGCGCGTCATAGGTGAAGCTGGCCGTCAATGTCTTCTTCTCGTTCACACAGCGGGCGATCAGCGGAGCGACTTCTGGATCTTCCGATTCTACGGGGGCGATTCCTTTGTTAAGGTAGGGGATCTTCCAGTAGGAGCGCTCCGAGGGCCTTTGCATGCCGATGACGAACTTGCCGGGCTTGCCGGTCTTCTTGTCCACCGAGTCGGCGATAACGCCGGCCATGACGGCCCCGACGAAGCCCACGCCCATGACGACGACGACTTCCCCCGCCCCGAGCCTCCCCCCGGCAGGGTCAGCGACAGATAAGGACATTTCCCTTTTTTGTTTTTCAAAAATAGGGGCAGCTTCCATTTGCTTCCCCGACTCAGGCAGGCTCCTCTTCCCGGCTTTCACCCCCACCCCAACCCTCCCCCTGCCAGGGGGAGGGGGCAGGTTCTCCATAAACTGGGCGTTGCCTTTTTCAGGGGGTGCTGTTCTTATTCTTTCTTTGAATTGGGCGACGCGTTTCTTGAGGCGGCTGAATTCCTTTGCGTAGTCTCCCGGCTTGGGCAGCGCAAAGTCCTCCCCGTTCGGGGATTGGGAAAAGAATGCGTCTCGCGCGGCGGGCTTGCTTTTTCGCTGTGTTCGCTTCACTGGCATAACAGGCTGAATCCTTTCATGTTTCTGAGAGCAAATCGGGGACGGGCTCCCATTTCCTGAAACAGGGAATAATGGGGACAGGCGCTTATCTTAACAGTTTCTCCAGAAAATCTTTCACATTGAGGATGGGGATGCCGCGGACACAACTCACATCGAGCAGGTCTTTGTCGCCGCTCACGATCGCATCGACGCCGGCCGCGACGGCGCAGGACAGAAAGATGTCATCTCCCGGATCTTTGCAGACGCCATGGATCTCATCGCGGGTTTCGACGACTTCAAAGAAGGGCAGCACTTCTTCCTCGATCAGGGCGGCGATTTCATGCCCTGTCAGTTCGAATCGCGAATAGGCGAGAACTTTCGTGAATTCGGCGAAAGTGTCGCGGGAGAAAACGGGAACGATGGCGCCGGCCTTCCATTTGATCACGAGGGGTTGCAGCCTGCCGCCGAAGAGCAGGGCCGAAACAAGAACATTGGTGTCCAGAACGACACGGATCACCCCGGGTTTTGCCTTGACCAACGAACGGCCTCCGCGACGTCCTTCTCGGTTAACCCTAGCCTCTTCATCTTTTTCCGGATTCCCTGAAGATCAGCGGCAACGGGCCTGATGCGAACCGGTTCGAGGACAATCCGTCCACCCTGCACGGCTGCGTCAAAGTATTCTATTCCATTGAATTCCTTTACAATATCCCGTGGCAGCGTGATCTGGTTTTTTGCGGTCAGCTTGGCAAGCATTCCTTACCTCCTTAAAGTAAGGATATCGATATTCCTTTTTTTGTCAAGCAAAAAGGAAACGAGACCTTTGCACAACCCCCCTGGGGTCATGCCGGAGACGATCTGGCATCCAGAAACTGACGGAGACGGAAAATTTACATGGTTGTGCAAAGCTCTCATATCCTGAATTTGAAACGGGATTTTTAAGGTATTATCTACTACTCAACCCTGTTTTCGATCATTTACGATTTTCCTTATACCACCCAATCGTCTTTGCCAGCCCCTCCCGGAAATCCGTCTTCGCCCGGAAGCCGAATTCGGCAAAGGCCCGGCTCGCGTCCAGCATCCGCCGCGGCTGGCCGTCGGGCTTTGTCGCGTCCCAGATGATTTTCCCTTTGAATCCGGTCAGCTCCGCGATCAGGGAGACGAGATCGGCAATAGAGATTTCGAATCCCGGGCCTATGTTGACGGGCTCGCCCTTGTCGTAGCGCTCCGTCGCCAGTCGGATGGCCTCCGCGGCGTCCTCCACGTAGAAGAACTCCCGCGTGGCCTTCCCCGTGCCCCAGACGACGATTTCGTCTTCGCCGTTTCGCGCCGCGTCGACACATTTCTTGATCAGGGCCGGGATGACATGGGACGAGACAGGATCGAAGTTGTCGCCGGGGCCGTAGAGATTGACGGGCAAAAGATAAATGGCGTTGAAGCCGTACTGCTGACGGTAGGCCTGCGCCTGCACGAGCATCATCTTCTTGGCCAGGCCGTAGGGGGCGTTTGTCTCTTCCGGATAGCCGTTCCAGAGGTCGTCTTCGCGGAAGGGCACGGGCGTGAATTTGGGGTAAGCGCAGATCGTGCCGATGGCGACGAATTTTTCTATCTTATTCAGGTAACCCTCATGCAGGAGTTGGACGCCCATCATCAGGTTGTCGTAAAACAGCGGGGCCGGGTTTGCCTGGTTGAAGCCGATGCCGCCTACCTTCGCAGCCAGGTGGATCACGATGTCCGGACGGGTTTCGTCATAGAGCCTGCGGACGTCTTCGATCTTCGTCAGGTTGTACTCGGGCAGGTCGGCTATGGCCAGTTGTCTGTATCCGCGCTGCTGGAAGGTGCGGATCAGGTGCTTTCCCAGAAAGCCCTTGCCGCCGGTTACGGTGATACGCTTGTTTATCATGAAGTTTTTTCTTTTAATTCCAGGAACTTCTATTTCGCCCCCACCCTAATCATCCCCCCTCGGGGGGGAGGGAACTGGGCAGTCATTTATTCCTGCCTCTGCTTCAGACAGCTTGGTGGTTGCCCCTGAGGCAATAGCCCGCATCGTGCAGCGTTTTCTCCTTTGCGGCCTGCTCCAGGTCGGTGGCGATCATCAGGCCGATTAGTTCGTCGAAACAGACCTTCGGATTCCAGCCCAGTTTCTCCTTGGCCTTTGTCGGGTCGCCGAGAAGCACGTCCACCTCGGTGGGGCGGAAGTACCGCGGGTCAATCTCGACGTGCCGCTGATAGTCCAGATCCAGCTTGACAAAGACCTTCTCGACGAATTCCCGAACCGAATGGGTCTCTCCGGTGGCGATGACAAAATCGTCTGGTTTGTCCTGCTGCAGCATGAGCCACATGGCCTCGACGTAGTCGCCCGCAAAGCCCCAGTCGCGCTTAGCCTCAAGATTCCCCAGATAGAGCTTTTCCTGCAGGCCGAGCTTGATGCGGGCGGCGGCGCGGGTCACCTTGCGGGTGACGAAGGTCTCGCCGCGGCGGGGGGATTCGTGGTTGAACAGGATCCCGTTGCAGGCGAAGAGCCTGTAGGCGTCACGGTAGTTGCACACGATGTAGTAGGCGTAAACCTTGGCGGCGGCGTAGGGGCTTTGCGGCTGAAAAGGGGTGAGCTCGCTCTGCGGAGGCGGCGCGGCGCCGAACATCTCGCTGGAGGAGGCCTGGTAGAACTTAGTCCTGATGCCGGACTTCCGGATGGCCTCCAGCAGGCGCAATGTACCCAGGCCCGTGATGTCGCCGGTGTACTCGGGCATGTCGAAGCTCACCCGCACGTGACTCTGGGCGCCCAGGTGGTAGATCTCGTCCGGCTTGATGTCGTGGAGCAGGTCCGTGAGTTGGCCCGAGACGGCAAGGTCGCCGTGGTGCAGAAAGACGCGGGCCCGCGGGTCGTGGACGTCGCGGTAAAGATGGTCGATCCGATCCGTGTTGAACGTGGAGGCCCGGCGGATCAGGCCGTGGACCGTGTAGCCCTTCTCGAGAAGGAACTCCGCCAGGTACGAGCCGTCCTGGCCGGTGATGCCGGTTATCAGCGCCGTTTTCATCTCAGTGCACCTGCATATTTCACTTTTCCCTCAACCTGGATCAGATTTGGATGCGCCTCGGTGACTTCCCGGTGGGCCTTGAGCATAGCGGCGATGGCATCTATTTTTTTTGCCCAGCCCGTCCCGGACAGAGTCGATCTTCCGGTCCAGTTTGTCAAGGGTCGCATCTACCTTGAGGTCGAGAAATTGGATTTTTTCACACAACTCCTCCCGGGTATCCCTGATCTCCTTGCGCAAAAGATCATGACCCTCCAGGACCAGATCAAATTTACCCGTGACATCTTCCAGAAAAATCTCCAGATGATCTTTTTCCATATCTCCCTCTTGGTACCCCGAGAGTTTAGATAACGTCGTTTATCGTCGCGGGTGCTCCTCGAAATTACATTATCTCAGCTCGCGATACAGCTCCGCCCCGTGAGTTACGTCCGGGGTGATTCCCTCCCGATGCACCCAAAACTAAATATGCAATTATTTCTACATCTTAACGTTATAAAGGCCGGTCTTGCGAAAGGCGGCCCCTAAATGCGCCGTCAGGTCCCGAGGGTCTTGTTCAACTCGTCGATCTCCCGCTTCAGCCTTTCATATTCTTCCATTTTCCAGGCGAGAAAATCCGCCGTAAGCCTCGCCTTCTCGTACATTCCCTGGGGAGTGAGCAAATATAAATACTTGCTTTTGTTCTTCGAGTCTTTAAAGTTGATGACCTTGATGTACCCCTTGGCAATCAAGGCCCGGAGGGCATAGTTTGCCTTGCCCAAACTGATCTGGCTTTTCCTTGCTATCTCCCGCTGGGTAAGCTGGGGGTTTTTGGCAAGCTCGATTAAAATGAGGGTATCGCGGGTTACGCCATTCACTTCATGATCCATTCCCGCTCTCAATTGAGCATTAAAAAATAGCGTTCACGCCTGAACGTATTGGCTCTCCCCCTAGCAAAAACCCTCTGACCTGTCAAGCGGGAAAGTACCGGGCAAGCCAAATAATCCTTGACAAAATCCCTTCGTTATCTCCTTAATAAAGGACAGAAATGAGATGGTTTTGTCGTATTTAACCGGGCAGAATTCCCCGGGGAGACGGAAAAGACAGGGGGGTGATCGAGCCGATGATTTCCAGACGGAAATTTATCTCAAGCGCCATCCTGGCCGGAGGCGCGGCCTTTCTTTTTTCCCGGTCCCTGGGCGCCCAGCCCAGGAAAGAGACCCTTTTCCGGCCGGCCTACGCAAAACTGGAGGGAAAGGGCAAGTTTGCCGCCCGGATCAGGGAGGCGGAAGGCCTGCTTGCAAACTGCCGGCTATGCCCCCGGATGTGCGGCGTCAACCGCCTTAAGGGGGAAAGGGGCTTCTGCCGGGCGCCTCTCAAGCCGGTGATCTACAGCGCCCATCCCCATTTCGGCGAGGAGCGGCCCATCGTAGGAATAAACGGTTCCGGAACCATCTTCTTTTCCAACTGCAACCTCAGATGTGTCTTCTGTCAGAACTGGCCCATTGCCCACGAGGGCAGGGGGGAAGAAATCTCCCCCGAAGAGCTCGCCTCGGTGATGATCCGTCTCCAGAAGATCGGCTGCCACAACATCAATCTGGTCACCCCCACCCACGTTATGCCCGCCATTTTGGGCGCCGTCCGGATCGCCTTGAAAAAGGGCTTGAACCTGCCGATTTTCTACAACACCAGCGGCTACGAAAATTTAGAGGCCTTGGCGATTTTAAACGGGATCGTGGATATCTACAAGCCCGACATGAAATACATGGATGGGGACAAGGCGGCCAGATACTCCGCCGGGGCCGCGGACTATCCCGAAGCAGCCAAAGGAGCCGTCCTGGAGATGCACCGGCAGGTGGGAACTCTCCGGCTGGACAGCCGGGGGGTTGCCCAGCGGGGCCTTTTGATCCGCCATCTGGTCATGCCCAACGGGGTCGCCGGGACGGAGAAATTCGTTAAATGGGTGGCGGAAAATCTCCCCAAATCCACCTACATAAACATCATGGCCCAGTACCGGGTGGAATACAAGGCCTTCGAACATCCCGAGATCGCCCGGGGGATCACGGTGAAGGAATTCCTCGAGGCAATGGCTTTAGCGGAGCGCCAAGGTCTGACCAACCTCGATACCAATTCCCTGGCCGTCCGGGATCGCCACCTCCGCTCCTAGCTTTGCAGGCGGCCCCGAGGCCTACCTGAAACAGGCGGCCCCCCTCGCCTGCGCCTGCTTAGCCTCCGCCACGATCCGCTCGATGAGTTCCGCCACGGCGGGCTCGTCCCGGATCAATCCGGCAACCTGCCCCACCGGGAGAACCCCCTCCCGGTCGTCACCGAACTCCGTCGCCACCCGGATCGCCTTGAAGGCATTCGCCATAAAGGCAAGCTGTTTCGCATTCTTCCAGCCCGAGGCCGCCACCCCTATAAAAAGCCTCAGATAGGGCAGGCGGAGCTGGTGGGCGATCTCCCGGGAATTGACCAGGGCGGCAAAGAGATTAAGCCCCCTTTTAACCGCCCGCTCAGCCGCCCCGGTCTTCATGACCCGGCAGGGCAGACCGTCGAACCGCTCGGAGAAGATCGTGTCCTGGGCCTCCATCTTTCGGGACAAATCCTTGTATTTTTCATGCAGAGGGCTTTCCCGGGTGGTCATAAACCGGCTTCCCATGGCCACCCCCTCGGCCCCCAGGGCCAAGGCCGCCGCCAGACCCCGGCCGTCGCCGATGCCGCCCGCGGCGATGACGGGGATTTGCAGGGCGTCCGCCAGCGCGGGGACAAGCACAAAGGTGGTGAGGGCGTCGCCGTGGGCGGCGGCCTCATGGCCGGTGGCGATGACGCCGTCGGCGCCATATTCCTGGGCCCGTTTGGCGTGGCGGGCGTTCACCACGGTGGCGAGCACCTTGCCACCGTATTTATGCGCCCCGGCGACGAGCCAGTCCCCCTTCCCCAGGGCGAAATTGATCACCGGCGTCTCCTCTTCCAGGAGGACCCGGCCGTTTTCCGCGGCGCCGGGAAAAAGCAGACTCACATTCGCGCCGAAAGGTTTGTCCGTAAGGCCCCGGATCTCCCGGACGGCCTTTCTCGTCTGATTGGCGTCGAGGGGTCCGGTGGACAGGATCCCCAGCCCCCCGGCGTTGGATACCGCGGCCACCATTTTAGGAACGCTGATCCAGCTCATCCCGGAGAGAACGATAGGATATTTTATCCCCAGCAATTCGGTTATCCGTGTCTGCATAGCCGCATCTCCTTAACTGAGAAAATTTTGCGAATTAACCATCTTCCCCCGGGAGGCCCTTTCAAGTACCCGCCCTCCCCCTGACGGGATCACCGAGGGAAGAAACAGGCAGTTTATCCAGGGGCATCTTTTGACATCCGTATCTAGCGCGTCTGGAGGGCCCGGCCGATGGTGAGGATCTCCGCCTCTTTCGTCCCCTCGTAAAGTTCCAGGATCTTGGCGTCCCGGTACCACTTCTGGACGCTGTATTCGTCGATGTAACCGTAGCCGCCGTGGAGCTCTACAGCGTAGTTGGCGCAGAAAACCGCCGTCTCGCCGCCGGCGTACTTGGCCATGGCGGAAAGGAGGTAGTCCGGCCGCCCCTGGTCGTACAGCCAGGCGGCCTTGTAGGTCATACCCCGGAGCGCCTCGATCCGGATGGCCATTTCGGTGAGTTTCTTCTGGGTCAACTGGAAGGAACCCAGGGGCGCCCCGAAGACGTTCCTCTCCTTGACGTACCTGATGCTCGTCTCGAGACAGGCCTCGGACAGACCCAGGGCCTGGCCGGCGATGCCCACCCGGGTAAAATCGAAGAAGTGCATGAGCTGCCGGAAGCCCCCCCCCTCCCTGCCCACCAGGTTCGTCTGGGGCACCCGGACATCCTCCAGGGCGACCTCCGCGGTGTCGCTCGCCCGGATGCCCAGCTTGCCTTTGATCTTGTTTCTCGTGATTCCCGGGGCGTCCGAGGGAACGATGATCAGGCTGAAACTGTTGTGGCGCTTCTCCTCGGGGTTGGTGATACACTGGGCAATCATGAAATCGCACACGGTGCCGTTGGTGATGAACATCTTGTTGCCGGTTATCAGATAATCCGTTCCGTCCTTGACGGCCCTCGTTCGATAGCCGGCCACGTCGGTGCCGGCATTGGGTTCGGTAAAGGCGCCGGCGCTCACCTTGGCTCCGGAGCAAACCAGGGGCAGGTAGGCCTTCTTCTGCTCTTCCGTACCGGAGAGATAAATGGCCTCGCAGCCGAAGGGGGCGGCGGTGATGTTTAGGCAGAGGCCCATATCCACCCGGGCCAGTTCCTCGGTGATGATGGTGTTGCCCAAACTGCCCGCCCCGGCCCCGCCGTATTCCTCCGGCACCCAGGCCCCGACCAGCCCGTTTTCCGCCGCCTTCTTCCGGAGCTCGGGGGTGTAGAGCTCATGTTCATCGGCCTCTTTGGAAATTCCGGCAAACTCGGCCTGGGCAAACCTGGCCGCCATCTCCTTAAGCATCCTCAATTCTTCGGTAAGCTCGAAATCCATCGCCCTTCTCCTTTGGTTATTTGATCGCCTTTGACCGCGGGCCTCCTATTCCATACGCCTTCCCGGGATAAATACCCGTTTACAGCAAGCTTCCCCGAAGTGTTCTGGCATAAGTGCCCTGTTTGGTCAAGGGCTAATTGCCCATCGGTCTTACAACGGGAAAACACGTGGTAATTCGGAATTCGGGGTAATTCGGGGGACATAACACTTAATTATCTTGGCCGAATTAAGTGTTATGTCCCCCGAATTTAAAGACTGGCGTAGCTATCTGGATGAAGGGAAAGAAGACATTGATAACGTAAGACGAGCAACAAGGACCGGGCCTCCGGCAGGCAATGAAGGTTTTGTGAAAAAGATAGAAAAACTGACAGGGCGTTTGCTTCAGCGTCAAAAGCCCGGACCGAAGACGAATAAACGGGCGCGGTAATTAAGTGTTATGTCCCCCGAATTCGATGCGATCGGGCCTGCCATCTTATTTGTTGATTTGTTTTTTCGCTTCTGCTAACGTCCGGGATAACCCTCACGGGAGGGATGGGTGCCGGCGATTAGTGCTGGTCAGTTTCCATCATTATTT
>JBBIJM010000080.1:0-10197 GCA_037445955.1 Syntrophobacterales bacterium | reverse complement strand
CGGGAGATTGACGATTCCTAAACCGAGCATCGGGTCTTCCAGGGCGGAGGCCTGAGCCGGTTTTTCCTTATAGCCTTCCCATCTTTTCTTCGAGGCCAGGATCTCCAGGTTGTTCTGGAGAGCCTCCTCTATCAACAGACTTAGTTTCAACTGGCTACCATCGGCGTGACTCAACGAAGACAAGACGAAAAAGAGACAAAAAAAGAGGACCATTCTTAAGCTTTTCAATATTTTATCCATGGCATCCTTCCGTCGGATTCCGCGCTCCTGTGTCCCCGGGTTTGAAAAGCAGGAGAGACGCATTGACGCGGCATTAATTTCCTGCCTTCTTGAGGGCCTGTTCGATGTCCAATAAAATGTCATCGATATGTTCCAGACCGACGGAGAGGCGGATGAAATCGGGGGTAACCCCGGTGGCCAGCTGCTCCTCCGGGGAGAGCTGCTGGTGCGTCGTGGTTGACGGATGAATGGCCAGGGTCTTCGCGTCTCCCACATTGGCAAGATGAGAGATAAGTTCGAGGGAATTGATGAATTTCCTTGCCGCCTCCAGCCCTCCTTTGATTCCGAAACCGAGGATGGCACCGGCGCCTTTGGGCAGGTACTTCTTTACTCGCTCCTTTTCCGGGCTCGAGGGTAAGCCCGGATAGTTGACCCAGGCCACCAGGGGATGCCTTGTTAAGTACTCGGCCGTAGCCTGGGCATTTTCCGAATGCCGGGGAAGCCGCAGATGAACAGTCTCCAGCCCCTGGAGGAAGAGGAAGGCATTGAAGGGGGACATGGCGGGCCCCAGATCCCGCAGGAGCGCGACCCGGGCCTTGATAATGTACGCCAGGTTGCCCATGGCCTTTAAGGCCTCGACGAATTTGATCCCGTGGTAGCTGGGGTCAGGATCGGTAATTAAAGGGAACCTGCCGTTTTCCCAGTCAAACTTGCCTGAGTCCACAATCAGGCCCCCGATCGAGGTGCCGTGGCCCCCGATGAATTTTGTCGCCGAATAAACGACTATGTCCACCCCGAAATCAATGGGCCTCATCAGGTAAGGGGAGACGGTGTTATCCAGAACAAGGGGGAGGCCGTGCCGGTGGGCAACCCGGGCAAGACCTTCCAGGTCCGCTACATCGAGCTTCGGGTTTCCGATCGATTCCGCAAAGAGCGCTTTCGTTTTTGGGGTAATGGCCCTTTCGACCGCCTCGAGGTCATTGGACGGGACAAACCTTACCGTAAGGCCCAGGCGGGGAAAGGTGTAATGGAAAAGGTTGTACGTTCCTCCGTAGAGATTGTCCGCCGAAACGATTTCGTCGCCGGCGCGGGCGATATTGAGAAGGGCCAGGGTTATTGCCGCCTGCCCGCTGGCAACGGCGAGCGCCCCTACCCCTCCGTCCAGCCTCGCCATTCTCTTTTCCAGGACATCGTTTGTAGGATTCATGATCCGGCTGTAGATGTTCCCGAACTCTTTAAGGGCAAAGAGATTGGCCGCATGACCGGTATCCTTGAATTGGTAGGAAGTGGTCTGGTAAATGGGAACGGCCCGCGACCCGGTCGTCGGATCCGGCTCCTGCCCGCCGTGAAGGGCGAGGGTTTCAATTCTTAAATCGGCATCGTTCTTACTCATTGTTCCTCCTTTGGACCGGTGTTAAAATTTTCCGTCAGGTCTCATTCTAAATCTAAGCCTGCAAGGTGCGGGTGAAAACCTCGCAGGTTCGGCACACCATCATCTTTTGCTGCCAGCTTCCCTGGACCTTCCCTCGGCAGATCGTCCCATTGACGAACCAGCAGAGGCGGCCCAGGTTAAATTCCCAGGCGGGACAAGCCTCCCGCCTCTCCGGGGGGCATTCCATTACCTCCCAGCAGGGAGGGGATTTTTCCGTTCCTTCCCCCTGTGTGGAGATCAGGAAAAGCATCTGACGCTCTATATGCACGGGGACTTTACGCCACCCCTGCTCAAAACTCTGCACGGCCTTCAGGGAAGTTCCGAGCAGCTGGGCTATCTGCTTCTGGGTTTTATGGAGCTTTTGGCGCAGCGAACTGAACTCTTTGGCGTTCACGTCCATTTATCCCGGGTCGTTAAATTCTTGACTCCTTATACCACATTGTGGTATAAGGAGTCAAGAATTTATTTAGGGCAAAAAGGTCGGGCAAGTTTTAAATGATGTCATTTTGAGGAGCGTAAGGTACGAGAAATCATTAAGCAGCATAGGATCAGGATCTCTCGCTTCATTCGAAATAACCTGGATGCCGTTGAAATGACAAAGAACAAAGGTCGAAATGACAAAATCAGCAATACTTCAAAGCTCTCGTTGGGAGGGTCAGCGGTTGGATTCAATCAGGTGGCGGTGAAGAAAGAAAAACGTCTTTTCAGACCGGAGAGGGAATTGAATCTGAAGGGAAAGATCTGCCCCTATACCTTTATCGAATCTATGCTTGCCCTGGAGGAGATGAAGACCGGCGAAATCCTGCGGATCATCGTAGATTACCCTCCTTCGGTTGGCGATGTTCCCAGAAGCTTGAAGAATGAAGGTTATGAGGTCCTGGAGGTGGCGCCGGTAAATGATACCGATTGGGCCATCTGGGTGCGCAATATTGAACTCAAGTAGGCGGGGATGAGATTTTCCGAGGGACAGATTCACCGTTATTCCCGGCAGATGATCCTCCCGGGGGTCGGCGGGAAGGGTCAGAGAAAGCTGGCCGACGCACGGGTATTCATCCTGGGGGCAGGCGGCCTGGGGTCCCCCGCCGCCATGTACCTCGCGGCGGCAGGGGTAGGAACCATCGGCTTGGCGGACTTTGACCGGGTGGAGTTGCATAACCTCCAGCGCCAGATTCTCCACCGGACTGACGATATCGGTCTGTTGAAGGTGGACTCGGGCAAGAGGACCCTGGAATCTATGAACCCGGAGGCAGAGATTCGAACTTACGCCGAACGAATCACCTCGACCAATATCCGGCAGGTGATCAAAGATTATCACCTTGTCCTCGACGGAAGCGACAATTTCCCCGCCCGCTTCCTGGTTAATGACGCCTGTTTCTTCGAGAAGAAAACCCTGATCTCCGGGGCGATCTTAAGGTTCCAAGGCCAAATTAGCACCTTTAAACCTCAGTTAGGCGGGCCCTGCTACCGCTGTCTCATCCCCGAACCCCCTCCCCCCGGCACCGCGCCGAGCTGCCAGGAAGCGGGCATTCTGGGGGCCGTTGCCGGAATCATCGGCGTTATGCAGGCAAATGAGGCTCTCAAGGAGCTAATCGGTCTGGGGGAATCTCTGGCGGGAAGGCTCCTGCTGTTTGATGCCTTAAGCCTGTGCTTCGATGAAGCGAAGATTCAGCGCAACCCGTCGTGCCGCCTCTGCGGGGATACCCCGGAGATCAAAGACCTGATTGATTACCCCCTGGCCTGCCAGGGGTGATCCTTGCGACTTAATTCCTTTTCCTGTAACCGTAGTCCGTTGATACCTCGCGGCCGATACCCAGAATTTTACCGGTAATACAGCCCCGGCAGTGGGCCGGGCTGTCGTTGATACAAATTTTACCCGGATAAAGGGCATACCATCGGCGATAGTCCCCTTCGGTTACATTAGGCATCACCACATTGGCCCCGCTTTTGAGCGCGACCATTCTTCCGTTCGGGTCAAGGGATTCCATGGCGGTGGTAGCGGGGATATTGATATCCGGCATAAGGAGCCTGGTAATAGCAAGCACCTTGAGACTTAACGTAAAGGTGCCGCCTAACTCCGCGCCAAGGGGCGTGTCGGGATTCGGGATGAAAGGCCCGAGCCCGATCATGTCCGCGTCTATTTCTTTAAAAAACAAAATATCGCCGGCGAGGGATTCGATGGTCTGCCCCGGCAGGCCGATCAGGCTGCCGGTGCCGACCTCATACCCCAGCTCCTTCAGATCCCCAAGGCAGCGCCTCCGGTTGTCGAAATCCATCCCCGGGTTCAGCTCTCCGTACAGTTTCCGGTCGGTAGTCTCGATGCGCAGCAGATACCTGTCGGCCCCCGCCTCCCGGTAAGCGACATACTCCTTGCGGCTTCTTTCGCCTATGCTTAAGGTAAGCGCCAGGCCCAGGGCCTTTATTTCCCGGATAATATTCCCCATGGCGGCGATATCAAAGGCGTCGTCTTCGCCGGACTGGAGCACGATGGTCCGGTAGCCGTAAGAATTGGCCTTGGCGGCAAACTCGATTATTTGATCCGGCTCGAGCCGGTAGCGGCGCAGGTTTCGGTTGTCCCGGCGCAGGCCGCAGTACAGGCAGTTTTGCTTGCAGATGTTCGAAAACTCGATGAGCCCCCGCAGGTGAACATCATTTCCGACATAAGCCGCTCTCACCCGGTCGGCCGCGGCAAAAAGCTCCTGATTGTACTCATCGGAGGCGAGGATCTTCACTATCCCGTCTTTGTTCAAGTCGTGAGTACTTTCGGCTTTTTTTATAATATCAATCATTTGCATCTTTCGCTCCTTGAAAAGGGCATTATTCAACGGACCTTGCCGTATAGCAGGAAACTTCCTTATTGGCCAGCTCATAGTGGAAAGGGTCCGACCAGAATTTTACCTGAGGCGCCGGAAGCGGTTTACGGCCTTCCCCGATTCCCTTCCCGGTTTTGAAGCAGGGCTAGCAGATCCGGGGCAGGAGTTCCCCCACCGGCAAATCGATCACCCTGGTCGATCTCAGCGGGCTGATAAGGACGCACCGGCCAGCCGGTTCCGCCCTGACCTCGCCGATGATCGCCGCCTCCCGGCCCAGGGGATGGGAGGTCAGGGCGCCAAGGATTGCCTCCGCCGCCTCCGGGGCTACAATGGCGACAAGCTTGCCTTCGTTTGCCAGATACAAGGGATCAAGTCCGAGAAGTTCCGAGGCCCCTCTTACCTCCTCCTTGACGGGGAGAGACTTCTCGTCGATAAAGATGCCGACCCGGGACTGCGCGGCGATTTCGTTTACGACGCTCGCCAGTCCCCCGCGGGTGGGGTCCCGCAGACAACGGATCTCAGTCGAGACGGCAAGCATGGCGGCGGCAAGGCCGTTTAAGGGGGCGCAGTCGCTCTCGACGGTTGTCTTGAATTTAAGCCCCTCCCTTTTGCTCAGAACGGCAATCCCGTGGTCGCCTATGGTGCCGCTTAAGATAATCACATCCCCCGGGCGGGCATTGGCTCCGGAGATGTTTAGCCCTTCGGGAATGACCCCCACCCCGGCGGTGTTGATGAATATCTTGTCTAAAGAGCCGTGATTAACGACCTTGGTATCCCCGGTGACGATAGAGACCCCGGCCAGACGTGCGGTTTCGGCCAGGGAGTGAACGATTTTTTTCAAATCCGAAAGGGGGAAGCCCTCTTCGATGATGAATCCGGCGCTTAAATATAGCGGGACAGCCCCGGTTGTCACAAGATCGTTTACCGTTCCTGCCGCGGCCAATTTGCCGATGTCTCCCCCCGGGAAGAAGATCGGGGTGACCACGTAACTGTCGGTGGTAAAGGCGATCCGCCCGCCTCCCACCTCGAGAACGGCCGCATCGTCCAGTTTGGCGAGCGCCGGGTTATCGAAGGCCTCGAGAAACAGCTCCCCGATGAGATCGCGGCTCAACCGGCCACCGGATCCGTGGGCGAGGAGAATCACCTCGGAAGGCCTGGAGAAGGTCGATTTTCCTTTCATATTTCCTCCTTCCAGGCGGCGGCGCAGGATCCCTCCGTCGAGACCATGCAAGGGCCGTGCGGCTCCTCCGGAGTGCAGAGCCTGCCATAGAGCGGGCATTCCCGGGGAGATATCAGCCCCCTTAACACCTCGCCGCAGTGGCACCCGGGAGACTCCTTAGCTTGGGGCAGCTCGACGGGAAAGGTCCTCCCCCCATCGAAAGAGGCCCACCGGTCTCTCAATTCAAGGCCGCTTTCGGGGATCATCCCGAGGCCGCGCCAGAGCCCGGGGGCCGGGGCAAACACCTCGGCCATTATCTCCCGGGCGATCCGGTTGCCCGCTGGATTCACCCCCCGCCGGTATTGAATCTCCACCCGGGGGGCCAGGGCGTTTGCCTGACGGACAAGAAGGAGTATCGCCTGGAGAATATCCGCCGGTTCGAACCCGGTGATAACGCAGCCAAGACCGTGATCCTTGGGAATGAATTCATAGGGTTTGCTCCCGATCACGGCGCTTACATGACCGGGCAGGATAAATCCGTCCAGTTTGATCTCTCCCAGATCAAGCAGGGTGGCCAGGGCTGGAGGGACGGTCTTGTGGAGGGAAAGGGCATAGAAGTTGGCCAGGCCCCGGACGTAAGCCTCCTTGATCGTCGCCGCTAAAGTCGGTGCCGTGGTTTCAAAGCCCACCGCAATAAAGATGACCTTATTTTTGGGGAATTCCTCAGCCAGAAAGAGGGCGTCCAAGGGGGAATAGACGACCCGGATATCCCTTCCCCGGGCCCGCTGCCCGCTCAAGGATGATAAAGACCCGGGCACCCGCATCAAATCCCCGAAGGTGGCGATGATCGCCTCCGGGATATCGGCGAGGGCGATGGCCCGGTCTATATCCGGATTGGCGGTCACACAGACCGGGCAGCCCGGGCCGGAAACAAGCTCGATCTCTTCCGGGAGGAGGCGCTTGAGGCCCCAGCGGGCGATGGCCATGGTGTGGGTGCCGCAGACCTCCATAAACCTAAAGGGCCTCCGGGTGATCCGCCGGATCTCCCGCAAGAGGGCGGCTATCTGTTCGGGCCCGCGGAATTCGTCAAGGTATCTCAAAGGCCGTCGCCCTCCATATTCGCCAGGAGTTTCAGCATCTCTTTCGCCTCGTCATCATCGATCCGATGGATCGAGAAGCCGGCGTGGATGAGAAGATAATCGTCTATCTTCGCCTCCGGGGTGAACTGAATGCTCACCCTTCTTGCCACGCCTCCTATCTCCACCTCCGCTTGGGTGCCCAGAACCTCTTTTACCCGGGCGGGTACTGCGACGCACATAAACACTCCTTATGAGATGTTAAGGTCAAACCCTTTACCGACCGGCGGTTCCTGGCCGAAATGGGCGACCGCCACCTGACCCAGGGCGAGTCCCCCATCGTTGCAGGGCACGAGGCGGTGGGTGAGGACCTGAAAGCCGGCCTCGTCCAGGGCCTTCCGCAGACGATTCAGAAGAAGGCGGTTCTGAAAGACCCCGCCGCTCAAAGCCACCTTGCGCGGACCCCCCCGGGCCCGGATCAGGGAACAGATATCAACGCCAATCTCGACGATGGTCTGATGAAATTTGCCGGCGATCTTCCCGGGAGGGATATTCCCCTCTATGTCCCCAAGCAATTCCTGAAACAAGGGGGCAAGCAAAATCAGCCATTTGCCATCCACTTCCTTGATCCCGTATGGGTAGGTTTCTTTGGTATCTTCATCGGCAATCATCTCCAGGGCGATTGCACCCTGGCCTTCGTACGAGACGGTTTTGCATAGGCCAAGGAGCGCGGCCACCGCATCGAAGAGACGGCCCAGAGAGGAGGTGAGGGGGCTGTTTATCCGGCGATCCACCTGACGGCAGATGATTTCCAGTTTTTCCGGATCCATCCCGGCGGTAAGGGGGAGCCCCGGCCCGAGGGCATCCCGGCCCAGCAGGGCGTAAACAAAGCCTGCCGCAGTCCGCCAGGGATTCCGGATCGCCGCGGCGCCCCCGGGGAGGGGAAGGTATTCGAAATGGGCCGCCCGAATGAATGATCGTAACGAGCCCACCAGGAATTCCCCGCCCCAGAGCCCGCCGTCCAGACCGTATCCCAGTCCGTCGAAGATAAGGCCGGTGACCTCGTCCATCTCGCCGTTTTCCGCAAGACAGCCGGCCAGGTGGGCATGGTGGTGCTGCACCCCGTATTTCAAACCCTCGGGCCGGGCAAGGGCGTATTTGGACGCCAGGTATTCAGGGTGGAGATCGTAGGCGATGATCTCCGCCTCAAACCGGAAGTGCCGCTTGTAAGCCTCGATGGTGGCCTCGAAATGGCTCAGGGTCTCCCAGTTTTCCAGATCGCCGACATGCTGACTGAGAAAGGCGTACCTGCCCCGGGTCAGGCAGAAGGTGTTTTTCAATTCCCCCCCGCAGGCCAGGATCGACCTGCCCTCAAAAGGAAGGCTAATCGGATGGGGGGCGTATCCCCGGGCCCGTCTCACGATGGTCCGCTGTCCGTTGACCACCGCGGCGACGCTATCGTCGTACTGGATTGCGACCTCCCGATTGTGGAGGAGAAAGAAATCGGCGATTCCCCCCAGGCGCCGCAGGGCCTCCTCATTGTCCCGGGCGATGGGTTCTTCGCTTCGATTGCCGCTGGTCATCAAAAGCGGGATCCCCGCGTCCTTGAGAAGGAGATGGTGCAGCGGGGTGTAAGGAAGCATGACGCCCAGGTAACGCTGGCCAGGCGCCACCCAGGGGTGGATGGTGGAATCCTTTCGCCAGGACATGAGCACAATCGGGGCCTCGGGTGTGCGGAGGAGGTCTTCCTCCTCCGGGGTGCCCAGGCAATGTCCAGGCACCTCTTTTAGATCTGCGACCATGACCGCAAAGGGTTTGTCCGGTCTTGCCTTCCTTTTCCTAAGCAGGGCCACCGCCTCGCCGTCTTCGGCGTTTGCCGCCAGGAGAAAGCCGCCCAGCCCCTTGATGGCGATGATCTTCCCCTCTTTGAGGAGAACCGCCGCCGCTGAGATCGGATCGGCGCAGGCAACCGTCCCGCCCCGGTCATCGCTAAGGACAAGGGCTGGCCCGCAGGCCGGGCAGGCGTTCGGCTGGGCATGGAACCGGCGATCCGAGGGATCTTGATACTCCTCCAGGCAAGAGGGGCACATGACAAAGCCCCCCATGGTCGTTCGGAGGCGATCGTAGGGCAGATCGCGGATGATGGTGAACCGCGGTCCGCAGTTGGTGCAGTTGGTGAAGGGGTAGCGGTATCGCCTGTTTTGGGGATCGAATATCTCCCTCAGGCACTCGGGGCAGGTGGCGATATCCGGGGCAACCAGTTGAAAATTCGTATTATCTTCAGAACTGGGCAGGATTTCGAAGGCGGTGAAACCCTTTCCGGCCAGGTCCGTGATTCCTATCTTTTCGATCCGGGCCAGAGGCGGGGCCTCGTCTATCAAGGCTTGAGCGAAGGCGTCTATAGCCTGACCCTCCACCTCCAGGATCACCCCGGCCGAGGTATTCTTCACCCAGCCTTTCAGACCGTGTCTGACGGCCAGATTCCAGACAAACGGACGGAAGCCGACCCCCTGCACCACCCCCGAAAGGTTGATGCGCCGCCTCGGCGCAGCCGCAGGCGCCCCGGGGTTTATTCCGGTCTCGTGAAGAGCCAAAGAAGCCATAAAACGTTCAAACCGCAAGAATCTCATCCCAGATCAACTCTATCACCGACGGGAGGGCGGCTGCAACCTCGGAACTTAAATCGTTGCCCCAGGAGATTTCTTTAGGTTCGATGCCGATTACAACCACCCGGGGAGGCAGCGTCCCGAGATTCCGGGCGAGCTCGAAGATGTCCAGAAGACCGAAATTGTGGCACGACAAGCCTACGGGAGATGAACCATAGGCGAGCTCCTCCGGTTGAAACCTGCGGACGGTGCCGGGGGGCCGGTTCATCCTGGCGGCATCAATGATGATTGCTTTGGAGGTGTGGGGAAAAATATCCAGAAGATTAAGACCCCCCAGGCCGGCCTCGATGACCGCCACCCCCCCGGGGAGGGGGCGGGCGGGGCTGGGGAGCCTTTCGAGCGCCCTTATCCCCACCCCTTCGTCCCTCATGAGGACATTCCCCAAGCCGATAACCGCGATCCTTTCCCCGCCGCCGCGGGCGGGCAAGAGAATCCCGGCCGGTTTTTCCCGCTTCCTTGCCATCTAGACGAATTTCACGTCAAGCAGATGGGTGGAACAGGAGATGCACGGATCGTAAGCCCGGACCAGCATCTCGAGCTTCAGCCGGATCTCCTCCTCCGGCTTGTCGAGCAGAAGGGGAAGAAAGGCCTCCATGTCCTTCTGGATGTTGGCATGATTCTGGTTGGTGGGGATGATACAGTTTGCCTCCCGACAGATCCCCTGGTCGTCGTAGGTATACTCATGGAAGAGTATCCCCCGGGGTACATCGACCGCCCCGGCGCCGGTACCGGCCCGGAGTTTTATCTCGCCGTTTTCCCGCCTCAACCCCCGGGAGAGCAAGTCGTCGATGAGCCGGATAAGTTCCTCCGCCGCATGGGCGGCCTCGACCACCTG
>JBBIJM010000079.1:0-10607 GCA_037445955.1 Syntrophobacterales bacterium | reverse complement strand
TCGGTCCGGGCGTACCTGGGAAGAAACCGGTCTCAAGAGGGCGACTTTGGGAAACGAAAAAGGCACTCCTTAAAGAAGTGCCTTGAATCTGGTCTGCTTGTCTTACGACCTTCCCGGGCCGTCTTCCCGTCGGTTGATTTAGGCGTAGACGCTGATCTTCTTTCTGGTTTTATCGAATCTCTCAAATTTTACAAAACCGTCGATCTTGGCAAAGATGGTGTAATCCTTTCCCAGGCCGACGTTGTTTCCTGGATGGAATTTGGTCCCCAGCTGGCGGACGATGATGCCCCCGGCCCGTATCTGCTGGCCGCCCGAGACCTTTACCCCTCTGCGCTGGGCATTACTGTCCCGGCCGTTGCGGGAACTGCCCTGACCTTTTTTGTGCGCCATATATCCTCCGTCAGATGCTAATCCGGTTTATCTTCGCCCTGGTGAGCTCCTGCCTGTGCCCGGTCTTCTTCTTGTACCCCTTGCGCCGTTTCATCTTGAAAACGTTGATCTTGGGCCCCTTGTACTGGCTGACTATTTCCCCGGTTACCCGGGCCTCGGCCAGATGCGGCCGGCCGATGTGAACCTGATCGCCCTCACCTACCAGAAGCACCTGAGCAAAAACCACCTCATCCCCCTGGGAGCCCGCCAGCTTCTCGATGGAGATAACGTCTCCCTCGCTTACCCGATACTGCTTGCCCCCCGTTTTTATTACCGCATACATATAAGACCTCACGCCGGTTAACATTAACCTCAAGGGCGTTCCCCAAGCCGGGACCCTCGAAGAAAGATGCCTCTAATATAGCTTTTTTATTTCTTTGTCAATATGATTTGGCCGCCATTTTTAAAAATGAGTTCTTTTTTTCTGATAACGACCTCGACTAACGCCTCGTCGCTAAACCCCAATACCTTAGTCAGGATGTCCCGGGGGCGGGCGGAACCCTCGTTGGTCCACCTGACCTCAAGATTCAATATATCACCCTCCCCGGCGACGGCGAAGGTCATGATCAGGGGCCGGAGATCGACGGTCCGTTTCCCTCCGGTCGATCTCTTCTCGATCGGAAAACTGTCGGCCTGGAGAAAATCGGCGATTTTTACGGGCAGCCAGAAGTGAAATTCGGGCTTCAAACCCCTGGGGAGCAGGATTTCATACCGGATACCTGATATCGATTCGGCAAGCGAAGGGCTTTTCTCAGGGAGCCTCGTCAGGCTGCCGATGACCAGTCCCTCGGGGAGACAGCTATTGATCCGGGAACCCGCCAGCTCGACATCTTTTAGTTCTTCCGCTTCGAGATCGGCGTATTCGCATAAGCTTTCCATACCCACTGCGCTGGCATGGGCAAAGGATATCTTGGGATGGGGGTGGAACCCCCGGGAAAACAGGAAAGAGACCCCGGCCCTTCTTAAGGACCTAATCAGGGCCCCGGCGACCTCGAGATGGGAGAGGAAACGGGCGGGACCGGTCTTTTCCATTCTCAGCCGGTATCTGCAGGCAGGGGCCGTCCCGTCCCGGTGCGTCCCGATCGAGGGCACCGCCGACCCGGAAGGCGGGGCAATCACGGCAGAGATGCCTCCGGCGCACACCCCGCAGCCCTGACATCTCTCAAAACGGCAGTCGCCGGTGGGGAGCGCCTCCCGGGCCCTTTCCCTCTCCCTTAGGAGGAATTCCCGGGAAAGACCGCATTCGATTCCCTGCCAGGGGAGGGGGGCGGAAAGGGATCTTTCCCCGAGATAGGCTTCGGTGTTAATCCCTTCGATTCTGAGGGCCTCTTCCCATAAATCGTATCGCAGGAGATCCGACCAGCCGTCGAATCTGCAGCCAAGGAGGAAGGCCCGTTCAATCAGCCGGCCTGACCGGGCATCGCCCCGGGAGAAGATGCCCTCAAGAAGGCTCATCCGGTAATCATGCCACTTTACCCCTAAATTGCGGCGGGAAAGACGTTTGGTCAGATACCCCTGCCTTTCTTTCGTCTCGGCGGAACTTATCTGCCTCTCCCACTGAAACGGGGTATGGGGTTTGGGGATAAAGGTGGAGAGTCCCACGGTGATCTGGCCGCGGTTTTTCCCCGCCTTCAAGACCTGGCAGGTGAGATCCACCAGCCCATCGAGGTCTTCCTGCATCTCCCCGGGGAGGCCGATCATGTAATAGAGCTTTATTCCTTTCCAGCCGGCCTGAAACACCTGCTCGGCGGTTTTCAAGAGATCCTGATCGTTGTTTCCCTTGTTGACAATGTCCCGGAGGCGCTGGGTGCCCGCCTCCGGTGCCAGGGTGAAGCTCGTCATTCTCACCTTCCTGATGTTTTCCATGATCCGGCGGCTCAAGGTCTCCACCCGCAGGGAGGGGAGGCCGACGGCAATCCGCCGCTCATGGTATCGTTCCATCAGGGCGACAAGCAATTCTTCGATCCCCGAGTAGTCCCCGGCGCTTAAGGCAAGCAGGGATATTTCCTCGTGTCCCGTCGAGGCAAGGAGCCCCTCGGCCCCGGCAAGAAGAGTCGAGAGCTTCCGTTCCCTGACCGGTCTTGAGGTCATCCCGGCCTGGCAGAAGCGGCAGCCCCTGGTACAGCCCCGGGCTATTTCCAATATGGCCCGGTCATGAACGGTTTTCATCAAAGGGACGATACAGTTCACAGGCAGCGGGACCGTCTCAAGATCCTTCACCATTCTCTTGCGGACGATATTCCGGCCTTCCCCTTCAGGGAGATAGACCCCGGCCGTTTCACCGAGCCTGGCCAGGATATCTCTCCTGCCTTCCCCGGCCCCTTTCCCTTCGATCACGGCGGCGACGATCTCCCGGATCACCTCTTCCCCTTCGCCGATGACGAAGGCATCGATAAAATCGGTCATCGGGGCCGGATTGAAGGTGCAGGGTCCCCCGGCGATTACCAGGGGATGGTGGTCTCCGCGCTCGACCCGGCGCCGGGGGATGCCGCCTAAGTCCAGCATATTCAAGACGTTGGTATAGGACAATTCGTACTGGAGGGAAAATCCTACGATATCGAAATCCCCAAGAGCCCTCCCGGACTCGAGGGCGCCCAAGGGCTGTCCGGTTCTCCTTAAGTGGTTTTCCATATCCCCCCAGGGGGCGAAACACCTTTCCACCTCCACCCTGGGATGGTCTTTGAGAATCCCGTAGAGGATCTGAAGCCCCAGATACGACATGCCTATCTCATAGGCGTCGGGGAAGGCAAGACAAAAGGCAACCGCTCCGGGGCCTTTGCGGCCCCGGGCGCTGTTTATCTCACCGCCCAGATACCGGCTGGGTTTCTCCACCGCCGAGAGTATTTCTCCTGCCCTCATGCACCTTCCTGCGCTCTTCTTTTGCCGGCCATGATCCCATTATATCAGAGACGAACCTTCCGCCCCACTCAATTCAGGCTGCCGTAAGGAGAGCCTCCATATCATCTTTGATCTTGACCTGCAAATCCATTCCTCATATAAGCGGGGCAGATAAGGACCGGGAGATGACTCAAATGAAAATGGAAATAATCTATCCCAAAGAGGCGATCGCCGGGCGGGTAGCGGAGCTTGCCTCAGCCATCTCCCGGGATTATAAACAGGAGCTGGTGGTGATAGGCGTCCTCAAGGGGGCCTTTATCTTTATGGCGGATCTGATCCGGCACTTAGAGATCCCCTGTGTCGCGGACTTTGTCCGCATCGCAAGCTACGGAAGCGGGCAGGTAAGCTCGGGCAACGTGGTGATCACGAAAGACATAGAAACCCCGATCTTAAACCGGGATGTTCTGATAGTTGAAGATATCATCGACTCCGGTCTCACCCTGAAGTTTCTCTATGATCGCATCAGGGAAAGGCAGCCGGCGAGCCTCAGGGTTTGCGCCTTGATCGACAAGCGCGCCAGGAGAAAGGTTGATTTCGAGGCGGATTATGTAGGGTTCTCTATGGAAGACGGTTTCGTCGTGGGGTACGGCCTTGATTTCAACGAACAGGCCCGTTACTTTCCCGATGTTTACCTGGTCCGGGAAGTCGATCACGAGGGGGCAAAATGATTATTCAATGCCGAAAATGCGGGACGAAATATCGCTTCGACGAAACCCTGATCGCCGGTGTTGGGGTGTGGGTCCGATGTACCCGGTGCCGGGAGGTTTTTTATCAGGACGCCCCGGCCATTAAATCCAGGGAAGGAGCCGAGGCGGATCCGGCCGCGGTTTTGCTTAAGGACAAGGCCGCGCAAGATCTCATACCCCAGGAAAACAGCCAGGCGGGCCTCCCCTCCCCGGAGGCGCCCCCGGAGCCCGGGGTGAAGGCTCCCCCGGCCAGGGAAATATCTTTCCTCTCCGAGATGCGGGAGTTGATGAACGATGAGGCTGGCGACCGGAACGGCGGCCCGGGGAAAATGGTGTTGGAGGGCCTTGGCGAAAAGACAGAGGAGATTGTCGAGTCCGTCCCCGAAGAAATAGAGATATCGGAGACCGGGGAAAAGAGAAAGGGGCGCCTGGGAGGATTCGTTCTATATCTGTTTGTTTTTTTGGCAGTTATCGCGGGAATGGGGGTTGCCTATTTCCGCTATTACCCCGGGGCGGACCGGGAGCTTTTGAGACCCCTTGCCTCCGGGTGGCCTTTTATCGGCGGGCTGGTAGGACTGGAAGAGAAGAAGGACCCCGAGTCCCATCGGGTAAGGCTCGTTGATATAAAACAGAGATTCCCGGCAAACAGCCGGCTGGGCAGTTTGCTTGTCGTCGAGGGCCGGCTCGTCAATGCCGGTACCTATCCCCTGGCCCGAATCCAGGTGAAGGGGGAGTTTTTCGACCAAAAGGGGCAGCTTCTCAGTTCCCGGACAGTTTACTTGGGCAACCTCCTGACCGAGGCGGAGCTCCTCACCTTCTCCGAGGAAGAAATTCAGGCCAGGCTGAGCAACCCCGAGGGAAGCAGTCATCCGGTAAGGAGCCTCGCCCCGGGGGAGGGGCAGCCGTTCATGGTCTTCTTTATCGGCCCCGGGGATAAGGTGGCCAAGACCGTGGTCAGTCTGGTTTCGGCCCAGCGGCCTGCGGAGTGAATGGCCGGGAAGGCCGGATTTGCCTTGGAAGAGGAAACTAAAGACAAGAGAGTATCTCTGGACCTGTTGGTTAAAGGCCGGGAGATTCGGGGAGGGGTAAACCGGATCCTGGTGTGCCAGCTGGGAGATATCGGAGATGTGGTCTGGTCTCTACCTGCCTTACGGGCCCTCAAGGAACATTACCCCGAAGCCCGGCTTTCGCTCCTGGCCAGAGATGATTACGGTTCCATCCTGGAAGGGGCGACCAGTCTCGACCGGATCTACCCGGTGAAATCCTCCAGAAATTTTATCGCCAGGACGAGGGAACAGCTTGGGCTCATCGGATTGCTGCGCAAGGAGCGGTTCGATCTGGCCATCGATCTTCGGGCCGGGGATAGAGGTGCCATCATGATCCGCCTTACCTCCGCCCCGGTCAGGCTCGGCCTGTATTATTATTATAAGAACTTGCTTTTATTAAAATTAATAAGAACTTGCTTTTGACGGTTCGGAGTATAGGGGAGCCGTTTTCTTGTGTCAAGGGGTATTTTTAACCGAAAATCAGGGGCGGCGATAGGATTGGGGATGGTAAGTGTGTTGGCGGCGGTCTTTTTTGAGCCATCGGCTCTCATTCTGTAGGACTTGCCCATCATGCAGGCATTTTGAAGCTCTTTTCGGACAGACCTCTGCTGCACGCCTCAATTTTTCAAAGCGTTATGCCTGGATGTAATCGTCCCAAGAGTATGAGCTTCGTTGCACTCCGCTGATTCTTCGAATTGAGGATCACCATAGAAGAGATCGGGATGAGGGGTGATTTGCGAGACGTCATCCGGGATGGATGGGGCAGTTGATCTGCCTGCGACATGTGTGCAGACCATCAGGCAATGGATTTTCGGCGGCGGCCTTGCTTAAGACAAGCCAGATGCCCGGATGTTCGAGAATGGCCCGGATCACCTGTCTGTCTTCGATGATGCCGATGATCCGCATGTTTCCCTGACACCTTGGGCAGACCAGGGGATCGACCTCGTACATCTTCTGTATCAGCCGCGCCCAGCTTTTGCGGAAGGCCTTTGAATCTCCCTGCACATCGAGGATGCAGGGAATGTCGTCATCCTTTCCCGCCAGCTGTCTTTCCCCCCGCGAGACGTTGCTGTACCAGCCGTAATAACGCACCATCTGCTCGCCCTTGTTGGGAATATGGGTGCACATGGCAGCCAGCCATTCCAGGGCGGGGAGGACCTTGACTGACTTCCCGTCCCCGGATCGTGGTCCGGGGCAGGCCTTGGCAGCATAAACGACCGTCCCCTCCTGATCCAGATACTGCATCCGTTCCTGAGAGAATGACGCCCGAATGATGTAACGGGCCAGACTTTCCATGGCCGTATCGTCCTTGGGAGAGATACGGTTTCCGCAGAAGACGTTGAAAGGGGTATCCCAGCGCCTGGCCGTTTCGCAGAAATGTGAAGCCGCTGATTTTCATGATTTCCTCGAGACCTTTCAAAATTTATCATTTTTGTCATTCCCACGAAAGCGGGAATCTATGAAGTCATTGAAAAGACTGAATTCCGGGTCAAGCCCGGAATGACGAACAGAGGCGTTATACAAAGTTCTCAAAGGTCTCTTTGCGCTTCCTTCAGATATTGCGACAGGCCGCGAACGGGGCGAATCCGGCCGGATTTGAGCACGTCGTCCAAGCGCCTCTGATTCTCCGCAAGGCTTCCCCGGTCGTTTTCGCCATGCCACAGATGCAGGACCGGCGAGGCGAAGCGGGCGCTCTTGTGGCGGATGCCGGCATGCAGCAGCCGGATCGCCAGATCCGAATCCTCGAGCCCCCAGCCGGAATAAGTTTCATCGAGTCCATCCACGGCAAGCAGATCTGAGCGCCAGGCCGACAGGTTGCAGGTCATGACGCCTTCCCAGCGGTTTGCCGTCCATTTCCGGAATGCCATATCCGGCGGCAGCACCACCAGCGGCAGCCAGCGGTTGATCTCGCCGCGCAGCCGCGCTCCGAACCAGCGGCTTTTCGGCCAAGCGTGGGCCGGCAGGCTCTCCCGCAGAACGCGCTGCGTAAATCCTTTGCTCAGAAGCATACGGTTGCCGGATACAAACCAGCCCTTTTCGGCCAGGCGCCGGTGCCGCGCGACGAAACCGGGAAGCGGGATGCAGTCGCCGTCGCTGAAGATGATGTAGTCGGCGTCTGTTCGCGCAACGGCGCGGTTGCGGATGGCTGCCGCGCGAAAGCCGAGGTCATCATGCCAGACATGCCTGATCCAGAATCCTCTTTTTCTCGCCTCTTCGACGACGGCGGCCGTCTCCGCCGTGGAGCCGTCATCGGCAACAATCATCTCAAAATCACGATCCGATTGCGTTTGATAGGCAGCTAGCACGGCGGCCAGGGCGTCGGGCCGGTTGTAGGTCGTGACGATCACGGCGACGGAGATCATTTCTTCTCTCCGAGCATCATGAGCTTCAGATATTTATAATAGGTTCCCTCGGCGTTCGAGACGGCCAGCATGAAGCCCTCCCGCCCGTCGAGAAAGCCCGCTCGCAGGATATAGGTGGAAAAAAAGCTCCAGAAACCGTGCAACAGGGCCGTGGAAAGGCCGGCCCGTTCCGCGCGGTCGTGCATCATTTTCGCGGATGCCGTGGAGTAGCGGTTCATGGTATCCAAGACTTCCTCGATATCGCTGAAGGCCTCGTGGAGCAGGGGCTCGCTGAGTCGACCCACCGGGCCCTCCACGATCAGGCGCTCATGGACCAGATCATCGCTGAAGCGCGCTTGCCCCCGGCGGAAAAGGCGCGTGACATAATCCGGCCACCAGCTGCTGTGACGCATCGGTTTTCCGCAGTAGCATGAACGGCGGGGCATGGCAAAGGCAGCATTGCCTGCCGGATCGGCCATGGCATTCTGCATTTCTTCGCGGAGTTCCTGCGTCACACATTCATCCGCATCGATGGACAGCACCCAGTCCTTTGTCGCCATTTCAAGGGCCCGGTTCTTCTGCGGCCCAAACCCGGGCCAGCCTGTCAGTATAACTTTGGCCGTATATTCCCTGCAGATTTCGACCGTCCCGTCGGCGCTGCCCGAATCCAGCACGATAATCTCATCCGCCCACCCCACGGATTCCAGGCAGGTCCGGATGATGGGGGCTTCGTTCTTGGTGATGACGGTGACGGAAATGGACATTAATAACTCTTCGTTTTCTATGAGAAAATTTTCGCTTTACGCATAATGACAAGCATATCGTGCCCCTTGCCGAACCACCTTGAGGGCGATTCCATCAATTCAGAAATAATTTTCAGCGCTCTGTAGCTCACCGGATGCGCGGCATCTCTGTCTGCAAAACTCACGCTGCGTGTTTCAATTTTTTCCACGATGAAGCCACTTCGTTGCGCCAATAAGTTCATGGAGCGGGGATTGAAAAAACTGACATGTCCGCCGTGTTGTTCGATATGAAAATATTCCCACCGCGATTTCATGGCCATAAAGGTCCAGCTGGCCGTATTGGCCGTTCCGATGACGATGATTCCGCCCGGCCGCAGCAGACGGTTGCATCTCCGAATGGCGTCCAGGGCGTCTTTGAGATGCTCGACCACTTCAAACAGCGTGATGGCGTCAAAGCTTTGCCCCGGCAATGCAACATCTTCCAGAAAACCACTGTGGACCATGAGCCCGGCCGCGCGCGCTGTCTGAACGGCCTCCCGGCCGGGTTCCACGCCTTCGGCATCAAACCCCAGCTGACTGGCAACATCGAGGAAATAGCCACTGGAACAACCGACGTGGAGAAGTCTGATTTCGTTTCGAGGCTTGCCAAGCAGGCCCTCAATCTGATCAAGGTATCGTTTGCTGCGGATGAATCGCCGCTGCCTCGCATCGGGCTTCGGCTGGGTACCCTCTGCAGTATTGAACTCCCGCATGGACTGCCGGTACTGTTCTTCACTGCATTGGCTGATCAGTTGTCCGCATGCGGCGCATCGGAGCAACGGACCTTCCGGCAGGAATATTTCCGTGACTTGCAGCGGCCCGTTACATCCCACGGGACAGGCGCTTAAATAATTTGAGCCCATTTTCCCTTCAACTTTCCTTCAATGGGTTCAGGCCGGAAAAAAGCAGCGCGCTGATCCAGATGAAAAAGACCCCCTCGTGATAATCCGTGAGAAAGGAATTGAACAGACAGCCTACCACAAAGGCCAGGACAACACCGCGCGCCAGGACGGCGTCCCTTGGCGTCTGCAGCAAAGGCGCGAGTCGCCACTGCGTGTAAAACAAGTAGAGCAGAGCCGCCAGCCCGATCAATCCCAGTTGAGCGGTAACCAGCAGATATTCGTTGTGCGGATTATCCGACAATGCCATTTTGGGATACTCGATCTGTTTTGCGTAAGCCTCCTGAAACCCGCCGACTCCAAGGAGCGGATGATCGCGGATAATTTTCAGGCTGTTGTAATAGAATTCGAGGCGCATGCCTACATTGGTCTGCTCCGCTTTATGGGGCTGCCATTGTCTGAATTCTTTAACAGCCCCGGTAATTCGTTGATGTAATGGGCTTGTTGGAAGGCTATAGGCTAAAGCCAACAGCAGAACAAAAACTGAGAAGAAAGTGACGGCCCCCTTCCAGCGCCATTGCCGGATCAGGAAATAGCCAAACAGCGTCGGGGCAACCACATAGGCGGTCATGCTATTGACGATCCCCATCAGATTGACAACAGCCAGTGTTGACAGAAGAAGAAGGACAATCCGTTTTGGTCTGGATTCAGAATAATACGCTTCGACGGCCCAGAATAGAGAAGCGAGCACCACGTAAAGTCCGTAAGTTATTCGGCCATGGATGACGACATTCCCCGGATTGATATTGAGAAACGAAATTTGCGTCAACAGATTAAGCCACGCGAGGCAGGACAGCGTCAGCAGGATAATCACGGCCGACGAAAAACCCCACAGGGCCTGTTGCCTGAGCTGTGAATTTTCAAACAATAGAATAAAAAGGGCCAGCAGCAAAAAACGGGACACGTCGAAAGCCACGCGCTCACTCGGGCTGCCGCAGAACAGCCCCAGGACATACAGGCCGAACAGGATCAGCGATGCCACGGCCAGCGGATGATGGCGCATGATATGAAATTTTTCCCTGTAATCGCCGCCGATGATCCACAGAAGCAGAATCACGCCCAGCATGATGCTGGTGCCGCTCGTGGACAGCGGCAGGGAAAAACCCAGGGCCACCAGCGCCCATCCGGTTAATCTGAGGCTCCACTCCCTTGTGTTTGATACAGCGCCGCCCTCTGGGTTACACGCTGCCTGATCGGTCGATGTCTTCATAATCAAGGAGTTTTTTATTCCAATCACCGGGCCTTGTCAATAAGTATCCGGCTATGGAATAAGGCTGGAATGGAATTGAATTGATAATTGAGTCGAGTAGACTAGTTTCTCCCGAACGTCAGGTTGATGTTTGTTTTCTCCGTTTACCGCCTGGTTTGCCTTCGGTGCCACAATATTTGCCGCAATCTCCGATAACCGACTTAGTTCCGCCTACAATGCTTTTGTAGGCTCCGTGTCCTGCATTGTTTCCCCTCTTCGGTGGACCTGCCTGTCAACCCCTTCCCTCCACCAGCATTACCCGGCTTCAGCGGTACT
>JBBIJM010000078.1:0-10971 GCA_037445955.1 Syntrophobacterales bacterium | reverse complement strand
CCAGCTCCACCTCGTCGAAATCGTCCTGCCTCTCCCGGGCCGGCCGTTTGGCCGGCACCGCCCGCGGGGCAGTCGATTTGGACAGGGCCAGTTCTTCCGCCTCCTCCCGGGCAAGCTTCACCTCCGGGGACTTTTCGGTGGCGGGAAGGAGAGGCGGCCAGGGTCTCACCGGCTCCTTTCCGTTCTGCAAATAGGCCCCGATGGCCCTGGCCGCCTTGTGGCCGGCGGCGATGGCCTCGACGACGAAGGTAGTGCCCGTCGTCGCGTCCCCTCCGGCGAAGATCCCGGGGATATTGGTGGCAAGGGACTCCTGGGCGACCGCTACGGTCCGGCCGCGGAGGGTCTCGATCTTGTTTCCGAGCAGGGCGAGATCCGGCTTCTGGCCGATGGCGAAAATGACGAGATCACAGGGGATAATCGTCTCGGTTCCGGGACGTTCGTCGAAATCGGGACGTCCCTCGATAAAGCCGCGGAAATCCACCTCCACCGTCCGAACCCCGGTAACCTGTCCCCGATCGCCTGTCACCTCCTTGAAGGTCCGGCCGGGGTAAACCTCGATCCCTTCCTCCAGGGCATCGTTTATCTCCCAATCATGGGCGGGCATCTTCTCCCGGCTCTCTAGGCACGACATCCCCACCCAGGCGGCGCCGAGCCTCCGGGCGGACATGGCCGCATCGATGGCCACATTCCCCCCGCCTAAAACCAGCACCCGCCGTCCGGCGATGTCTCCCTTGATCTTCTCGCCCCGGGTAAGACTGACCTCCCGCAGGAAATCCGTCGCCACCGATACCCCGGAAAGATCGTTACCCGGGATCGGGAGCCTGATCCCCGTACGGGCGCCGGAGGCGATGAAGACGGCGTCGAAATCGCCAAGCAGCGAGGTTGCGTCATCCACCGGGTGGTTAAGTTTGAGATTCACCCCTCGGACGATGATATCGTCGATCTCCCTCTGGAGGAGGTCGTAAGGGAGACGATACTCGGGGATCCCCACCCGCATCATCCCTCCGGCCACGGGCAGGGCCTCAAAAATCGTGACCTCGCAGCCTTTGGCAATCAGGTCGGAAGCGGCGGTTAAGCCCGCCGGACCGGCGCCCACTATGGCCACCTTCTTGCCTTCGCCGCTTCGATCGGGTTCCCTTTGAACCCCTGCCAAAGCGGCCTTTTTCACCTCTTCCCCGTGGGCGAAGGCCCAGTCGGAGACGAAGCGTTTGAAATGCATGATGTTGACCGGTTCGCATCCGGCCTCATTGAGCGAACAGGCCTCCTCGCAGCGGTGGTTGCAGACCCTCCCGCAGACCGAGGGGAAAGGATTATCCTCCTTGATCGTCCGATAGGCTTCGGCAAAGCGCCTCTCCCGGATCAAGGCCACATAGCCCATCGCCCGCTGCTCGATGGGGCAGGCCCCGCGGCAGGGGGCCTTGCCCAGTTTCTCGACGGCAAACGCGTTGGGAATCGCCTGGGGTTTTCGTTTGTAGATGGCCTTGCGACTGGAGAGCAGGGCGTTGAACTCGTCGGGCCGGGTGATGGGACAGGCGGCGGCGCAGTCGCCGCAGCCGGTGCATTTCGAAACATCCACATAACGGGCCCGTCTCTTGAGCCGCACGGTAAAATCCCCCGCCTCGCCGCTTATCGCCTCGACGTCGGTGGCGGTCATAATATTGATATTGAGATGGCGCCCCGCCTCGACCAGCTTGGGCGATATTATGCACATGGAACAATCGTTGGTGGGAAAGGTCTTGTCCAACTGGGCCATGACACCGCCGATGGCCGTCGAGGTCTCTACCAGATGCACATAGTAACCGGATTCGGCAAGGTCTAAGGAGGCCTGGATTCCCGCGATCCCCCCCCCCACGACCATTACTGCCCCTACTTTATCCCCCATAAAATTCCTCTCCGTCTAAATTAACCCTTTCCCGCTTAAAACCCCGCAGGGATCGATAAGATGATGGCTAAACCAGCGTTTTGAGTCCTTATGGCCCAGGGCAAGCCCCAGAAGTTCGGTGAAGTAGAGAACCGGCATCCCCCGGCCGGACGCGGCCTCCTGCCTCGAATCGAGGTTTGCCTGGCAGAGAGGACAGCCCGTGACCACACAATCCGCCCCGGCCTCCCGGGCCATCTCGACGAGTTTTCCGCTGAGCCTCTCCACCACGTCGGTCCTGGTCATCATGAGGCTCGCGCCGCAACAGTCGGTCTTATAAGACCATCCCAGGGACTCGGCCCCCAATATGTTAACGAGACGATCCATGTGATCGGGGTTTTCGTACTTCTTTATCCCGGTGAGCTCAGGGGGCCGCACCCCGAGGCAGCCGTAATAACAGACCGCCTTGAGACCCTTCAGGGGTTTGACCAGCTTCGCCCTCGTCTCCGCGAGAAATTCTTCTGTCGTGAAATAGTCCAGGGCATAAATCACCTCGGGAATCTCCTTCTGCCCGTCCCGGTCCTTCCCGCAAGCCGCCTTGAAGCGGCTGTAGCAGGCCACGCAGGGCACGAGAAGCTCTCGCCTGGATTTGGCAGCAATCAGCAGATTTCTTTCGGCAAGCTTGTGGGCCAGCTCTTCGTCGAGACAGTGGGCCGAACTCGCCCCGCAACAGGTCCAGTCCTCAAGTTCGAAGAGCTTTATCCCGAAGAGATCCGCCACCGCCTTAAACGATTCGTCGTACTCCCGGGCCGTCCCGTGGAGGGAGCAGCCGGGATAATAGGAAACCTCTCTCACCTTTTCTTCCCTTTCTCAAATCCCGCAAAGATAGCCCTTATCTCCTCCCCGCCTCTAAAGCGCCCCGGCAGGGGCTTTATCTTGCCTCGCACGAACATCCTCCAGCCTAAAGCGGCATCCTTGAGAAACTCTTTCGTCTTGAGCTTAAGTTTCATGATCATGGTCATCTCGTGGATCCGGCCGAAGGTCTTGATGTTTTCCAGAAATACCTGATGAAACACCGGGATCTGCGCCTCCCCGGCGGCGGCCCCGGCCTCGTGGGCCAGATGCCTCAGGGCATCCATCACCCGGGCGATGTCGATATCGTTGGGGCATCTGGTGCTGCAGGTATAACAGGAGGCGCAAAGCCAGATCGCCTTCGAGGCCAACAGCCTTTCTTTCGCCCCGTACTGGATAAGACGCATGATCTGGTTGGGGCGGATATCCATCGCAAATACCACCGGACAGCCTGCCGCGCACTTCTGACATTGATAACAGGCTTCCGGTTTTTCCCCCGCCCTCGCCCCGAATTCCCTCAAAAACAAGCCCGCCTCTACCTCCCCTTGCCCCACCTTCGTCACCCTCTCTTCTTCGGCCCTGTTTACAGGAACAAAAAAGCCCTGCAGCAAAAATCACTGCAAGGCCTTCTCAACCTTCCCTTCCTTTTCGGCTCCCATCTTAAGGATTCTCGCCCCGGGACGGAAACGCCCGGAGACCTGCTTCCCTCTCCTCTACAGGCAAGAATAAGCCGAACTATGTCAATCACCTGCCACCCGCGCTCAGCATGAATGCAATCTTTCTTTGCTTTTGGCCCGAATTCCTTCTTCCAGACGGATCCCTTCCGGAATCCGTCCCGTCCATAGCAAGAAACCCCGTCCTGAGTCAAGGGGAAATGACGGGGATCAGACCACCGCGCAGATTTCGGGAAGCATTCGGCCTGGATTGGATAGCCTAATGAATCTGATAAGATGATTGATCACGGCAATCGCCGACACCGCCAGGTCCTCCCCCTTCACCTCGGCTGCCCGCTCGCCTGCGAAGAGGATCCGGAGGGAGGAGGGAAGCTCGTCGTCCCTTCGGGAAAAGAGAACGTAACATTCCACCTGCGGGAACAACTCCTTCTTCATCATCCAGTCGCACCGGACCGGGGGCGGATCGATCGTCTCGCCGCCGATAAATCCGGCGGCCGCCGCCGGATCGGCCAGGTATTCAAAGGCCTCGGCCCTCCTGGCCGCCTCTTTTTTCAGGTACACATCGTGAACGATGACCCCTTCAATCTCTTTTAGCGTGAAGAACCTCTTCATTACCTCCTCCTCCCCTCAAAAGCCGCCCTATCCTGAAAAATTATCCTTCTATCCGCCGCCTCTGCCGGCTTCTTTTCAGCGGTCCGGCAACGCCGGTGGGCAAAAGCGAAAAACCCGTTTTTCTGAAGAACTACCTTTTATGCCTGCCCCCTGCCCCTTCCAGCCAGAAGAAAAAGATGATGGTCATAAGAGAGGAGACCCCGCCAGCCACGGCGAAGGCGGCCTGGAAGCCTAAATGATCGATAAGATAACCGATCACCGGGGTCAGGACGCCGCTTCCCTCCATCGAGGAGAAATAATAGATCCCCAAAACCGTCGAGCGGATACCGAGAGGGGTATTATCGATAACAAATGATTCGGAGGCCGCCATCCGGGCGAAGAACACCATCCCCAGAAGGAGGAGGATCAGGAACAACCCCCAGCCGTAGGGGGTCACGGTAAGCAGGTACATAAGCGGGCCGGCTAAGAAACAGACCCCGAGAACTACCCGGACACTGCCGATCCGATCGGCTAGAGAGCCGCCCAGCGGCCCCGCCCAGAAGGCGCCGGCATAGATTATCGACAGGAGCACCGCGGCAAGTTCTTTGCTCAAGCCGAGCTGATCGACAAACAAAAGCGGGATAAAGGCCATGGTCGAATTCATCAACGCCGCGGTGGAGGTGGTGAGAATTATAAAAACAACCAGGCGGCGCATATTGCCCGGGAAGGCAGCAGGCGTCCCGTCTTTGATCACCCCCGCCCTTGCCTCTCCCCGCGTAAGAAGGCGGCCAAGGAGAATATAGAAGATTACGCCGAAGACGGCGGTAGGCAGAGAGATCCAGATGAAGGCGTTTTTCCACCCCCAGACCCCCGCAATCGCCACGGCTATAATCGGCGTGATAAAATGGCTGGCGCCGCCGCCGATATTGTGCAGGCCGAGGGAACGGCCCAGGTGCTCCGGCTTGACCGCCGCGGAGATCAGCGGCGGCGTCGCCGGATGGTAACCTCCCCCCAGGATTCCCATCAGGACGAGACTCAAGATCAGCAGGAGGTATGTTTGAGAAAGGCCGACGAAAAACCCGGCGATCGCCACCCCGGAGATGCCTATGGTCATAAGCAGCCTTGGCTCGATCCGGTCGGCGAGCCAGCCGGCGGGGAGCTGGCCGATCCCGTAGGCCAGGGTGAAGGCGGAAACCACAAAACCCGCCTGGGTATAGTCGAGGTTGAAATCGCTCCTTATGAACGGGATCAGGGGAACGGTCACCGTGGTGAGGATATGGTGGCTGAAATGACCCATTATGAAAAGGGGGATCACCCCCCAGAACCGCCCGTTTGAATTCAAGCCGCCAAGGCCTCCTATATCCTTATCCCCGCGGGGAATCTCCAGTTCCGCTCAACGATGGCCTGCCCCCGCAAGCCCGCCTCAACGATCTCCAGGCGGCGTCTTTTTTCCAGCTACAGGGCATAACGGCAAAGGGCATTAATGTCAATGACCAAATCGTCCTCTGGTTTAAGTCTTGCAATATATTGAGGGTATGTTATGTCAAGTCACGGACGAAACCATTTGGGGATTCGAGTTTTCAGGGTCCGTCGTCTTGACGTGAAAAGGCGTTTATAACCCCCGGATCGCCTGGCCGGAGGGCTGCAGGCACCGGGGGGGATTCTTCGGGCCCGCGTCATTTGGAACTAAAAGATTCAAGGACTCCCTTAGGAAAGAGGATTTCAGCCGGGGATATTCCCCCGGACTCTCCCGTCTGAGAAAGGGTTAGACGATGGCGGCGGTCAATTGGCGGCGGATTTACCGGGCGTTCCGGGAGGTCTTGTGGAACCTGTTTCTTATGGGATTAGGAAGCGTGGTTTGCGCCGCCGCGGTAAACGGCATCCTTATCCCCCAGCAGTTCTTAAGCGGAGGTTTTCTGGGGCTGTCGCTTTTGATCTATTACTTCCTGCCCGTTCTGCCGGTGGGTGTCTTCTACATCCTCTTCAACATCCCCCTTTATCTCTTCGGCTGGTTCTTTGTAAGCAGAAGGTTCTTTATCTATTCGATCTTCGGAACGGCCTTCTTTTCCCTCGCGATGGAATTCGTCCAGGTCTCAATCCCCCTCGACGACAAGCTCTTGTCCAGCCTTTTGGCCGGCATCATCGGCGGGGCCGGCTCGGGGATAATTCTCAAGTCCATGGGATCGGCGGGCGGGACGGACATCCTCTCGGTTATCTTGAAAACCCGGTTTTCCGTCAGATTGAGCACCACCATCCTGGCATTCAATCTGATTATCCTGGCCGCGGCGGCGATCTTCCTTTCCCTCGAGGGGGCCCTCTACACCCTGATCTATCTCTACGTCTCCTCCCAGCTCATCAACGTGGTTGTGACCGGCCTGAGCCAGCGCAAGGCGGTTTTCATCGTCTCGGCGGCCTCGGAGGCGATCGGGAAAAGGATCATGGAGGAGGTCCACCGGGGGCTGACGATCATCCAGGGAAAGGGAGGCTACTCGGGAGCGGAACAGAGGGTTTTATACACCGTGGTCACCTTCAGCGAACTGGCCGTGCTCAAACAGATTATCCGCAAGGAGGATCCCGCCGCCTTTGTCGTGATCACCGAAACCGCCGAGGTCATGGGGCATCGCATCGGCAACCAGCCCCACTGGTAGGGGAGGCAGACAATGACGAACGTTTATCAGGAACTGGCCAAAAAAATGGGGATGGAAAAATCACCCCTCATCCCCCTTATCTGGCAGGCCATCTGCAGCGATAAGGAGGCCGGGGTGGTCAATGCCACCCCGGGAACCGCCTTGGAGATCGCCTCCCGGGTGGGGTTGACCGGGGAAGAAACGGAGGGAATCCTTAGGGATCTCTTCCGGCGCGGGGTGGTCTTCGATAAGGAGAGGGAGGGAATCCTCACCTACCGGATGCCCGCCCAGATCATCCAGTTCCATGACGCCTCGATCCTCTGGCCCGAGGCGCCGCCTGAGCTGCTCCACCTCTGGAGGCGGTATATGGAGGAGGAATATCCCCAAATTCCGGCGCTATTGACCGAGATCAAGGCCAAACCCTTCCTCCGGGTCATCCCCGTCCGGGAGTCTCTCGACCAGAGGAGCCAAGTCCTCCTCTTCGAGGATGCCGTCGGGATCGTTGAAGAGGCGGTCAATCTCTCGGTGACCGCTTGTCCCTGCCGGCTGGTTGCGGGAAAATGCGACAGGCCCCTTGAGGTCTGCATCCAGCTCAATCGCGGCGCCGACTATGCCCAGAAAAGGGGCGTGGGCCGCAAGATAACCGCACCTGAGGCAAAAGAGATCTTAAGAAAGGCCGCCGCCGCAGGCCTTGTCCACCTGGGGGAAAACCGCGAAGGAGTCGGGAACGTGATCTGCAACTGCTGCAACTGCTGCTGCATCGCCCTTTCGTACGTGAACAATCCGAAAACAAGAGGGGTGGTTCAGGCAAGCGGTTTTCGGGTTGCCCTCACGAAAGAGAACTGCACCTCCTGCGGCCAGTGCGTCGATATCTGTCCCGCCTCGGTGATCTGGCTTGCCGATGACGGTCTCCCCGGCTTCGAGAAAGAAAAGTGCCTGGGATGCGGCCTCTGCGCCGGGCACTGCCCCCCGGGAGCCCTGACCCTTCTGCCGATCAGCCAAATGGGATAAGACCGACGAATTGGTGTTGCCGATGACCAACCGAGGGATCACGGATTATCTCAAGGCCCGGGGAAACAAAGGGTGTAACTTCGAAAAACCGCGGATTTTTTATTTCCACCCCCCACCCTTGTCATTTCTAGCGCCCGCCCAAGTCATTTTGAACCAAGTGGAAAATATTCAACGCCCTCCAACCGGAGAGAAAAGGCGAAAATATCTTTCGACCGGCCTAAAGAAGCTCAAAGGTCCTATCTCCGGCGGGCAAGAATACCGCCCGGTCTCCCTGCCAGCGATAGATCAGCCAAGAAATGCCCAGCCTGGCCAGTCTTTCCCCGTCCTTTCCGTCCGGTTCGGCGGGAAGGACGACGACAAGCCCCGGCCTCTCCTCACAAAGGGCGTTATTCCACAGTAAAGTAGATGCGGCGCGCTCCAGGCTCTCCGGGGCGGGAGCGGCGGATATTTCGTAAACCGACCGGATCTCGCCGTCCTCTCCCTGGAGAATGAGGTCCCGGCCGGGGTCGTTTACCGGTTTCCTGCCCGCCTTCCGCAGGGCTTCGGCCAGATCCTCCACCAGCAGGTCATGGTCACAGAGGGCGGCCAGGTCCCCGCCTGAGACCGGCCGGGATGAGCCCACCAGATCGAGTTGAAATTCACCCTCGATCAGGCCTATTTCCATTTGTCTCTTTCCTGTCTTTTCCTTAAGGAGCGCAACCTTGCGGACAAACTGGGCCACCTGCCGGGGGAGGCGCGGGGAGGAAAGCTCCCCTACCACCGCCGCGGCGGTAACAAGTTCCCCGTCTTCTATTTCGCCGATTACCCCGCGATAATTCTCCCGGAACAATTCTTTCCCGCTCCCCTTCCTGCCGCCGCCGAACCTCCCCCGGTGGAGGATGAAGATTTTTCCGTCGCGATCTTCGGCAAATAAGCCGCCCATTCGCCGGTCAATCCCCTCCCGGGGGAAATTGATCTCACAGGCAATCGACACCTGGGCCAACAACGAAGGATCTCCCAACCCAAAGGAGTTCAGATAGCGGCCGCAGGCAAGCCTCCGGGTATGGCGCCAGATCCCCAGCCCGGGGGAGAAGGCCACCGTCGCCTTCCTGCTTGCCCCCGGATGACCTATGGTTACCTTAACCCTCTTCTCCTCCCGGGATTTGAGCCTTCTTATAAATTCCCTCCGGCAATTCTCGACTCTCTTTGCGGCGGTAATGAGCTTGAGCATGGCGACAACCTAATCCAGCCTTTTCTTGAAACGATTGACGGCCCCGGCAAATACCAAAAGGCCTCTTTCCCGCAAAGGCCGCGTACCGGGGCCAGAGGACCCCGAGTCCGACCCCTTTTAAAAAAATCCCCCGGATGATCACGAGAATGTACCTGAGGGGATTTAAGTAAGTGAACCATTGCACAACCTCCGGCATATTGGCAATGGGAAAGACAAAGCCCGAGAGCAGGAAAAAAGGCAGGCGGCAAGGAAAAGGAGGGATACGCTTCCCGCCAGGGAAAGGTCGAAGAGGATCAAGGGGATGATCGTTATCCCGGAAGATCAGATTCCCCTTGCCGAAGGTGCAGCCCACTCGGCAGGGCGCCGTGCCAGGTAAGCGCCTACGGAGGTTTTGCTTCTCGGAATAACCTCATCGAGGCGGGAATCTCCTCCCTGAACCGGGCTTTCGGCCTGGATCGCTGCACCTGGTCGGGTTGGAAGGGTTTCAAGCAGTATGTGCGCAGCAGCATTGTTTCTTACAATTTGCTGGTGCTGTCCAGAACCCGGTTGGCGAAAGTCTGAAATAATCACCCGACCGGCGGTAATGATCCTCTTTTGGGAGTAGTCTGTCTTGATTTGAGAAAGAACAGCTCCATGAACTGAGTTTGGCCACATCGGGCCAAGGCTGATGGCTGTTTCTCGCCAAATCAGCATCGACCTTCTTTAAAAACCGGACTCCCCGGACGGACACTAATTTACACATTTCATCCAATGTTCTGCCCATAATATACGAATTCTGTATAATATGATATTAAGGATCAATTACGGCAGTCAATAAAAATTCCCGTGGAATCGATTTTACTCATGAGTAAAATCGTGTTATAGCTATTTTACCCAGATAGAAATGCCTGACATTTATGGCAGACAAATAGGGACTTTGAAAAAAACGGGGGCAGAGTTCTCCCTGTTCGAACATTCTGCAAGGAATTCCAACTGCCTTAAAAAGGGGGATCAAAACCCCCGCATCCTCTTACCCATTTATTAAAATATCTTGACGTTCCTATCCTTTTTTGATTATGTTTTCCCATCCCAAGAAAACAAGGCTGGATGCCCTGGCAAGCCTGCAACATATCATTGCTCTTCACCTTTTTCAAATATCCGCCGGGCTCTTCACTGAAATCCCGGGCCTGTTCAGTACGTGGGTATAGATCATGGTGGTGGCTACATCGGCATGTCCTAACAGTTCCTGCACCGTTCGGATGTCATAACGCGCTTCAAGAAGATGCGTGGCAAAGGAGTGGCGCAAGGTATGGCAACTGACCTTCTTGTTAATTGCAGCATCAGAAGCCGCCTCTCTCACAGCTTTTTGCACCAGGGTTTCGTTGATATGGTGCCGCCTCACCTTGCCGCTGCGAGGATCAACCGAAAGGGTTTTAGCGGGAAACACATACTGCCAGATCCATTCTTTCCCCGCATTCGGAAACTTTCTTTCCAGGGCCGGCCAGAGGTAGACTCCGGCCGTTCCTTCAGCCAAATCCTGCTCATAAATAGCCTTCACCCTTGCAAGATGCTCTTGCAAGGGAGCGGCAAAGCGTTCCGGCAACATGGTCACCCGGTCTTTTTGCCCCTTCCCATCCCTAACCATGATTTGATGCTGGGCAAAGTCAATATCTTTCACTCGCAACCGGACACATTCCATGAGCCGCAAGCCGCTGCCGTACATCAACCCGGCCATCAAGCCAGTGATTCCGCTCATTTTGGAAAGAAGCGATTGAACCTCCTTCTGGGTCATAACCTCCGGCAACCGGCGCGGTCGCTTTGCGCGGGTAAACTCCTCTATTTGCTCTACCGGTTTTCGCAGGGCCTGCCCATAGAAAAAGACCAGCGCATTAAGGGCCTGATTCTGGGTGCTCGCCGTCACCTCCCGCTCCACCGCCAGGTAATCGAGGTAGGTCTTAACCGCAGCAGAGGCGTCAAGCCCCCTGGGATCGGCATAATCATGAAAAGCAATAAATCGCTTCACCCAGTCAAGGTAGGAGGTCTCGGTGCGATACGAAAAATGCCGGGTGCGGATTTCGGTCTTAACCGCCTCTATCAATTCAGAAAACAGTCGCTCCACCTCCCCTGGAATCACCCGATCTCGAAACCTGTCCGTCTTGGCTACTGCCT
>JBBIJM010000077.1:0-11068 GCA_037445955.1 Syntrophobacterales bacterium | reverse complement strand
GGCCTCTTTAACGCTTGCAGAAAGCAGGTTGTTTTCTTGAGACATTATTTTACTCCAAGTAACAAGTGGGGATATCTTAAGCGAAACTCTCAAATCGTGCAAAGCAAAACTTATCTTCCCCGGCAAACAAACCTGTTGACTCCCGGGAAAACATGCGGTTATTCTCTTGATCCGGGGCTTTTGAAATGGTAGGACTCTTTGGGCCTTGGCCTCTCAAGGACTACCTCTAAACAAACGGGGATTTTGGTGATCAACGCAGATCGTTATCAAAAGAAGAGGACCCGGATGGTGGAGGAACAGATCCGGGCCAGGGGAATCAAGGACAAGAGGGTACTTGCCGCCCTCGAAGGAATTCCGCGCCACCTGTTTCTCGAGGAGGCCCTGCGGGACCAGGCTTACAATGACCGTCCCCTGCCCATCGAGGACAGGCAGACCATCTCCCAGCCTTATATCGTTGCCTTGATGACCGAGGCCCTGGAGCTCAAAGGCACGGAAAAGGTGCTGGAGATCGGGACCGGTTCGGGATACCAGACCGCAATCCTGGCAGAGCTGGCCATGAGGGTTTTTTCCATCGAGCGGATCGGCAGCCTCGCGGCCAAGGCCAGACAGCTCCTGGATGCCTTAAACTATTACAACGTGGCCATCCGGGTCGGAGACGGCACCTACGGCTGGCGGGAAGAGGCCCCTTTTCAGGGGATAATCGTCACTGCCGGCGCCCCCAGAGTCCCGAGACACCTTATCGAACAGCTTTCCTTAGGCGGCAGGCTGGTCATCCCCGTGGGTGATCGTCACTCTCAGAGCCTCTATAAGATCACCCGCCTGGGGGACGATCCGAAAGAGGTCAAAGAAGAGGATCTGGGCGGTTGCCGATTTGTCGACCTTATTGGAGAACACGGATGGAATGACAAAGGCGCCTTGTGACCAGGGCGTTTTCATCCCGCCCGATTGCCTTGGTTGGTGAGACTTTGCAGAGGCCTTGGAAAGAATCGTTCAAACGTGAATGTCTCCCCGGATCAATCTTTTTTTTGTCCTTGGTGTCTGCCTTCACCGTTCTTTTTCTGGCCGTCTCCGCCTGCTCGGTTTCGAAGCTGGCCCCCCGGCCCCAGGTCGGGGTCTATCACCAGGTCAAGGCCGGGGAAACCCTTCACGGAATCGCCCAGTCCTATAAGGTCAAGATCAAAGACTTGATCGACGCCAACCACCTTGCCGATCCCGCCAAACTGGAAGCGAACGCGGTCCTCTTCATCCCCGGGGCGCAAGAGGCAATCGACGGAGCCATTCCCGGGGCGAAAACCCAGCCGTCGGCAGACCGGCCAGTCCCGGGAGACGGACATCCGCCGGTCAGGGTAGTCCCGAAAGGACAACTGCCTCCGGAGACGGCGCCGAAAGGTGACAGGAAACCCGGCGCCGAACCGCCGGCAAAACAGGAGGCAAAAGGCAGAACCGATATAAAACCGCTCTTGGAGGAGATTATCCCGGCGGATAAGAGCCGCTTCATCTGGCCGGTCAACGGGGAGGTAAGGTCCGGTTTCGGCCCTCAGCCGGGGGGGATGTTCAACAACGGGATCAGGATCGCGGCGAACGAAGGGGCGACGGTTATGGCCTCTGGAGACGGGACGGTCATTTTTTCATCAACCCTCAAGGACTTCGGCGAGACGGTTATTTTGAGGCACGAAGATAACTTCGCCACGGTCTATACGAACCTCGGCCGCCGATTCGTCAAGGTATCGGACCAGGTCAGGAAAGGGGAGCAGATAGCCGTTGTCGGAAATCCCGACAAACTGGGCAAGGCCACCATTGCCTTTGAGATCCGCCTCAAGGGCAAGCCGCAGAATCCCCTGGGGTATCTTCCCTAGGAACCACTATGCCGGAGGGAGGAATGGAGCTTTCTTTTGAACAGGGACCGATCAGGCCGCCGAGCGAGGCGAAAAGCCTCCTCATCCGGATAACGAGGAGTTGCCCCTGGAATCGCTGCGCCTTCTGCCACACCTACCGGGGCCAAGGATTCGAAATCCGGGAGGTATCCGATATAAAAAGGGATATAACGACCGTAAAAACCGTGGCACAAGAGCTTCAGAATCTCTCCCGCCGGCAGGGAAGGGCCGGAGCGATCACCGAAGAGGCGATCCAGGCCCTTATCGGAAAAGGATACCCGCCGGCCGCGGTCATGACCACAGCCTCCTGGCTCTACCACGGAGGGGAGACGGTCTTCCTCCAGGACGCCGATTCTCTGGTCATAAAGACCGACTCCCTGGCGAAAATTCTTGTTTTCCTCAAAGAGACGTTTCCCCAAATCACCAGGATAACCTCCTACTGCCGATCCGGCACCGCCGGGAGGAAACCCCTGGCCGACCTGATTGCCCTGCGGGAGGCGGGGCTGTCCCGCCTCCACGTGGGGATGGAAAGCGGTTTTGACCCCCTGCTTGCCTTTATTGACAAGGGGGCTACGAAGGCCAGGCATATCGAGGCAGGCCGGAAGATCAAGGAGGCAGGCCTGTCCCTCTGCGAATACGTAATGCCCGGCCTGGGGGGAACAGATTGGAGCGCGGACCATGCCAGGCATACTGCGGAGGCGTTAAACGAGATCAATCCGGATCATATCCGTTTGAGATCCCTTTTCATCGTCGAGGATTCCAACCTTTACGCCCTCCGGCAAGAGGGCAGGTTCAACCCCTTAGACGACGAAGGGATAGTTCGGGAAATCAGGATTTTGCTCGATTCTTTAGCCGGGATTGACTCGTCCATCATAAGCGACCATATCTTAAATCTTCTCGAGGAGATAGAGGGGAGGCTGCCGGAAGACAAGGGGCGTCTTCTGGGAATAATCGACGGTTTTTTAGCCCTTCCCGCCGATGACCGTCTCGTGTTCCAGCTCGGCCGGCGCCTGGGCCGCTACCGCCGCCTCGCCGATCTTGCCGAGCCCGCCACCTACCGATCTTTGAAAAGATGCCTGGCCGATGCCGGGATAAGCGAGACCTCCCAACTGCAGAAATACCTCTCCTCACTGATGCAGGGATTCGTGTAGTCGCTAAGGAACCATGGCCGCAATCAGATTGACGATCCCCGTCAAGGCATCCCCGGCCTCGGCACGGATCACCAGGTCCGCCGTCTCATCGAAAGGTGTCGGTTCGCGATTGATGATGGCCAGTTTCGCCCCGCCGCCCTTGGCCAGGGAGGGGAGGGATGCGGCGGGATAAACCACCAGGGATGATCCGACCACCAGGAAAAGATCGCACCGGGAGGATCGCCGGCAGGCCTCGGCCAGCTCTCTCTCGGGCATCGCCTGGCCGAAGGAGATGGTGGCCGGCTTGAGAGGGCCGCCGCAGCCGTCGCAATAGGGGACCTTCACCCCGCCCTTAATCCTCTCCTGAATCAGGTCCCTGTCGAAGCGGCGGCGGCAATCGAGGCAGGCGACATAAACCGCCGTTCCGTGGAGTTCGATGATCTTTTCTTCCGAAGTCCCCGCCTTCTGGTGCAGACCGTCTATATTCTGGGTGATGAGACAATCGAGCCTGCCGATCCTCTCGAGACGGGCCAGCGCCAGGTGAGCCCGATTGGGCTGGGCGCCTCTCATCACCTCATACATCTCGGTGGCCATTTGCCAGTATTTTTCCCTGGCCCCTTCGCTGGCCAGGAATCTATCGAAGTAAAAATCCTCCGGATTGTATTTCTCCCAGATCCCCCCGGGACTCCTGAAGTCAGGGATTCCCGATTCGGTGCTAAGCCCCGCCCCGGTGAAGACCAAGGGCCGGGCGGAATCGGCAATCCACCGGGCCGCGAGTTTCAACCCTGCCTCATGGTCGGTCATTTTCCCCTCCCGGCGGAATGTCTATAGACGATCCCTGATGGCGATGCTCGCGGCGTGGCCGGCAAACCCTTCGAGTTTTGCAAAGTCCGCCGCCTTTCTCCCGTATCTCTGAAACGCCCGGGGTGATAAGCCCACGACGCTGATCCGCTTCAAGAAATCGTAAACCCCCAGAGGCGAGGCATATCTCGCCGTGCCGCAGGTTGGCAGGATATGATTCGATCCGGCGGTGTAGTCTCCCACCGCCTCCGGGGAGGCCGCCCCCAGAAAGACGCATCCCGCGTTTTTCACCCGGGAAAGCTCCCGGTGCGGTTCCGCTACGAGCAACTCCAGATGTTCCGGGGCAAAGCGGTTTGCCAGTTCGAAGGCCTCGTCGAGATCCGCCGTAATGATCACCGCCCCCTGCCCTTTGAGGGCCGCTCCGGCAGTCTGTGCCCGGGGCAGGCGGGCCATCTGCCTTGCCACCTCCCCCGCGACGGCTTTCGCCAGCGGCTCTGAGGGGGTCGCAACCAGGGCCACCGCCAGCTCATCATGTTCCGCCTGACCCAGAAGGTCCGCGGCAATCAGGGCGGGGTCGGCATCGGCATCGGCGATGATGAGGATTTCGCTGGGGCCGGCGATCATGTCGATTGCCACCTGTCCGAAGACGAGTTTTTTCGCCGCGGCGACATAGGCATTCCCGGGCCCGACGATCTTGTCCACCCGGGGAACGGTTGCCGTCCCATAGGCCAGGGCCGCTATGGCCTGGGCCCCACCCACCCTGAAGATCCTTTTGATCCCGCTTATCTGGGCGGCCCTGGCCATAGCCGGGGCCAGGGCTCCCGGCCGGCTGGGCGTCGCGAGAATTATCTCCTCGACCCCCGCCGTCCGGGCAGGGACGGCGGCCATAAGCACCGTCGAAGGATAAGAGGCAAGCCCCCCGGGGGCATAGATCCCGACCCGCTTAAGCGGCCGGACGACCTGGCCCAGGAAAGAGCCCTCCCCTTCGTCCCAGCGCCAATCCCCCTTGAGTCCCTCCATCTGCCTTTCGTGGTAAGTGCGAATCCGCTTGGCGGCAAAGGCGATCACCTCTTCCTCGGTTTCTGTCAGGCCGGCTAAGGCCTCGCTCATCTCCTCCTGGGACACCTCAACGTTTTTGGCATCAAGGCGAAAGCCGTCTAGCCTTTCGGTATGGAAGAAGAGGGCCTCATCCCCCCTGGCCGCTACATCCTCCACAATCTCCCGGGCGGTGCCTAAAATCCCCTCATCGAAGACCTCCCGGCCGCCCCTGATCTCCTTTACGATCGAATCTAGATTCCCCCCTTTCGTCCTGATGATCCTCATTCCGGTATCCTTTCGATATCTGCCCCTAAGGCGGAGAATTTCTTCACCAGATCCTCGTATCCCCGATCAAGGTGATAGACCCGGGAAAGCTCCGTTACCCCTTCGGCAACGAGGCCGGCAATAATCAGGCAGGCCGAGGCCCTAAGATCGGTAGCCATGACCCGGGCACCTTTCAATCTCCGTCCCCGGACGATAGCCCTGTTGCCCTCAATCCTGATATCCGCCCCCAGGCGGAGCAATTCGCTTACATGCATGAACCGGTTTTCGAAAACCGTCTCGGTAATCAGCGACAGACCGCTCCCGGCGGCCATGTAGGACATCATCTGCGCCTGGAGATCGGTAGGAAAGCCCGGATAGGGGCTGGTCTTTATGTCCACATTCCGAATCACCCCTCCACCTTCGACCCTCGCCCCGGAAGGGAGAGGAACGATCTTCATGCCGGTATCGGCAAGTTTAGCGGTGAGCTTTTCGAGATGGCTCAGATTGCACCGGTTGAGTTCTATTTCCCCGCCGGTAATCCCCGCCGCAATCATAAAGGACCCCGCCTCTATCCGATCGGGGATTACCTGCGCCTCAACCCCGTGAAGCCTGTCAACCCCCTCGATCGTTATCTCATCGGTCCCGGCCCCGCAGATCCTGGCCCCCATACCGGTTAAGGTCTCGGCCAGATTCACGATCTCCGGCTCCCGGGCGGCGTTTTTCAGCCTCGTCGTTCCTTCGGCAAGACAGGCGGCCATCATAATGTTTTCCGTGCCCGTCACGGTAACTATATCGAAGTAGATATCGGCCCCCCTCAAGCGGCGGGCCTTTGCCTCGATGTAGCCGTCCTTAAGCCTGACTTGGGCGCCGAGCTTCGTCAGCGCCGCAAGATGGAGATTGACCGGCCTTGCCCCAATGGCGCAGCCGCCGGGCAGGGATACCCGGGCCCGTCCCTCCCGGGCAACGAGGGGTCCCAAAACCAGGATCGAAGCCCTCATGGTCTTAACCAGGTCATAGGAGGCCTCCACGCTGGAAAGGTCTCTGGCCTGCGCCCGGATCTTCCCCTCCCCCTCGATTACGACCCCCAGACCGGCCAGGAGTTTCCTGATGGTCTTTATATCCATCAGATTGGGGATGTTGTGAAATACGCACTCATCTTCGGTGAGAAGGGAGGCGGCAAGCAGGGGCAGGGCGGCATTTTTGGCGCCGCTTATTCTCACCTCCCCCTTCAGGGCCTTCCCGCCCCTAATCAGGATCTTGTCCATCTAAGCCCCCTTCCTCGCCCGGGCCACCCGGATCATCCCCCCGTAATCGCACCGGAATCCGATCTCGCCGTAACCGGCCCGCAAGAGGTGTTCCTCAACCGGCCGCTGCTGCCCCGATCCTATTTCCAGAAAAAGCCACCCGTCCTTTCGCAAATAATCCGGAGCCTCTGCGATTATCCTCGTCAGATACCCCAGCCCGTCCTCTCCCCCGATCAGGGCCATCGGCGGTTCATAATCCCTCACCCCCGGCGGCAGGAGGGGAAACTCTCCGCTGGCTATGTAAGGGGGGTTGGAGACGATTATATCAAAACTCCCCCTCAGGGGGGAGAACAAATCCCCTAAAACGAATCCCACCCTCTTTCCGATCCCGTGGAGCTGTGCATTTCTGGCGGCTGTAGCCAGGGCCCCCGCGGACAGATCCGTTGCCACCAGGCGGGACTTCCGAAGCTCGCAGGCCAGGGAAACGGCGATGGCCCCGCTGCCGGTCCCCAAATCGAGAATCCTGACCGGCCCGGGAGGCGCCACCTTCAAAACCTCCTCCACCAGGATCTCCGTCTCCGGCCTGGGAATGAGCACCTCCCGGTTAACCTCGAAGTCAAGAGAGAAGAACTCCTTACGGCCGGTGATATAGGCCACCGGCTCGCCCCGGGCCCTCCTTTCCACCTGTTCCTGGAAACGAACAAGCACGGCTTCCTCAAGGATTCTCTCCCTCTCCTTGAGGAGGGCCAGCCGGTCCGAATTCAGCAAATGGGCCAGGATGACCTCCGCATCGAGACGGGGGGTCGGTCGCCCCGCCTCCTCAAGCCTGCGGCTTGTTCTCTGCAAGAGTTCAGCTATTTTCATAACCGGGAAGAACTCGATCCTGAAGCAGGATGAGCAAAGAGTGCCGCCGCTTAAGAGGCGGCCGCGCTGTTTAGTGATTCAACCTGAAAATGGGCGATGATCTGATCGAGGAAGTCCTGGATCTCTCCATCGAGAAACTGTTCCAGGTTGTAAGAGGTTAGACCTATCCGATGGTCCGACACCCGGCCCTGGGGGAAGTTGTAGGTGCGGATCCTTTCGCTGCGATCACCGCTTCCTACCTGACTCTTTCTTCTCTGGGCAATCTCGGTTAGCCTCTTTCTCTCCATTTGGTCCAGCAGTCGGGCCCTCAAAACCTTCATCGCCTTGGCCTTATTCTTAAGCTGGGATTTCTCGTCCTGGCAGGTGACCACCGTCCCCGTGGGCAGATGGGTAATCCTTACCGCCGAGTCGGTGGTATTGACACTCTGGCCGCCGTGACCGCTGGAATGGTACACATCGATCCTCAGTTCCTGGGGATCGATCACCAGCTCCACCTCTTCCACCTCCGGAAGGATGGCCACCGTTACCGCCGAGGTATGGATCCTTCCCTGGGCCTCGGTGACCGGCACCCGCTGCACCCGATGAACGCCGCTTTCGTACTTGAACAGGCTGAAGGCGCCTCTGCCGTAAATCAAGGCGATGATCTCCTTGTAGCCCCCCATCCCTCCGCCGGCGGTGGAACTCATCACCTCGACCTTCCAGCCGTTCCTCTCGGCGTAACGGGCATACATGCGGAAGAGATCGGCGACGAACAGGGCCGCCTCATCACCGCCGGTCCCCGCCCTTATCTCCAGAAAAACGTTCTTTTCGTCGTTAGGATCCTTAGGCAGGAGCAGCCTTTTCAGGCCCTTTTCCAGCTCCCCCAACTGTTCTTTCAGAAGGGGCATCTCCTCCTGAACTATCGCCTTGAGCTCCTCATCCCCTTCGGCCAGGATGTTCTCGCCCTCTTCCATCCGGCGCCTTACGGCCTCATGCCGGCGATAAAGGGCGATAAGCGGATCTAGATCGGAATGCTCCTTGGCATATTTCTGAAACAAAGGGGGTTTCGCCAGCACCTCGGGATTTCCCAGTTGGCTCTCCAGCTCCCGGTATCTCGTTTCTATGTCCCTTAGCCTCTCGAGCATAAACCGTCTCTTTTGCCTGCGACTGTGCTATCTCAGGCCCTCCCCGCCTTTGCCTTGGTTTGGGGGGCCTTATCAGTCGTCTCTGCCTTGGCGTACTTCTTCTTGAATCTCTCCACCCGGCCTGCGGTATCCACTATCTTTTGTTTCCCGGTCATAAAGGGATGGCACTGGGAACAGATTTCGACCCTGATATCCTTCTTCGTGGAGCCGGTCTCGAAACTGTTGCCGCAGACACAGGTTATAGTCGTCTTTACATATTCCGGATGTATACCTGGCTTCATAATAGCTTGCGTCCTCCTAACTTAAGATAACCGAACTTAAGGGTCCGTTGTGCAAAACCACCGGATCACCTGTTCATCGAATCAAGAAACAACTGATTATTATCGGTTTTCCTGACCTTGTCAATGATGAACTCCATGGCGTCGGCAGGATTCATCTCCTGAAGCAGCCTCCGCAATATCCAGATCCGGTTGAGATTCTGCTTCTCAATAAGCAGGTCCTCTTTCCTGGTCCCGGAGCGGATCAGATCAAACGCCGGGAAAACCCTCCGGTCCGCCAGCTTGCGTTCCAGATGAAGCTCCATATTGCCGGTGCCCTTGAATTCTTCGAAAATGACTTCATCCATCCTGCTTCCCGTATCGATCAGGGCGGTCGAGATAATCGTCAGGCTGCCGCCGTTTTCGATGTTCCGGGCGGCGCCGAAGAACCTCTTGGGTTTATGGAGGGCATTGGAATCCACACCTCCCGAGAGAACCTTCCCGCTGGGGGGGACTACGGTATTATAGGCCCTGGCCAGTCTGGTGATGCTGTCGAGCAGAATGACCACGTCCCTCCTGTGCTCCACCAGTCTTTTGGCCTTTTCTATCACCATTTCCGCAACCTGGACATGCCTGGTGGCAGGCTCGTCGAAGGTCGAGGAAATCACCTCCCCCTGGACGCTCCGCTGCATATCGGTGACCTCTTCCGGCCGCTCGTCGATGAGGAGCACCATCAGGATCACCTCTTTGTGGTTCGCTTCGATCGCATGGGCGATGTCCTGCAGGAGAACCGTCTTGCCCGCCCGGGGAGGGGATACGATCAGCCCCCGTTGCCCCTTGCCGATGGGGGTGAAGAGATCCATGATCCTGGTGGAGAGGTTCTCCGGATTATATTCCAGATTCAATCGCTCCTGGGGGTAAAGGGGGGTGAGGTTGTCGAAGAGGATCTTGTCCCGGGAGACCTCGGGGCTTTCATAGTTGACCGTATCAACCTTAAGCAGGGCGAAATACTTCTCCCCCTCTTTCGGGGGACGCACCTCGCCGGAAATGGTATCACCGGTGCGCAAATTGAATCTCCTGATCTGGGAAGGGGAGATATAGATGTCGTCCGGACTGGGGAGATAGTTGTAATCCACCGCCCTTAAAAACCCAAACCCGTCGGGAAGTATCTCGAGAACCCCTACCCCGGAGATGATCCCGTTCTTTTCCGCCTGGGCCTGCAAGATGGCAAAGATCAAATCCTGCCTCCTCATCCCGCTTGCCCCGGAAACGTTCAAGTCTTTGGCGAGATTGGCCAGGGAACTTATCGACTGCCTTTTAATGTCTTCAATATTCATAATCTTACTATCCCTGTTTAATTTTCTTTAAGCATCGGACAAGCGCTTCTCCTGTCCTTCTTGTTCTTCTGCCGAACGGCCCTCACAGCCTCGGTTTTATTTTAGATGAATAGGTCGGAACCAACATGAAGGTATTCAACCGCAGGCACCCTGCCCTGACAAGGTATCATTCCCTTTTGCCTATGATGATCAAGCGAATCACTGATTTTCTACCGGGCTGCCAGCTTGACTTCGGATTATTTCCAAAAGGAAGGGTTAAACAATCACCTTTCTGAAAATTAGCCGCCTTTTATCTAAAATTGATATTTATGTCAAGTGTTTTGTGGTATTTTTTTTTGCGGCGGGGGCGATTCGGATGAAACTGACCTGCCGGCCCGCCTTCCCCCCCTGGGCCCGGTGGGAAAAGAAGATGTCCTTCTGACAGACGGTGCAAATCGAGCCGGACGTTATCCGCCCTTTCTCAAGACCCTCCTTAAGGAGTTGACGTCTATTGATCCCGGGCAAATCAAGCCGCCATTGGCCATCTTCCGCCGCCGGTCTTAAATACTCCCGGTCGGCCCCGACCCCGCCTAAGGCCTCAAAGACCAGGCGGCCGACCTGATAACAGCAAGGACCGATTGCCGGACCCAATACTGCCACCATATCGGAGGGTTCACAGCCGAAGGCATCCCCCATGGCCCGGACTGCCTTCTTGGCCACCGCCAGAGCCGTGCCTCTCCAGCCCGCATGAACGATGCCGATGGCCTTCCTCACCGGGTCGGCAAGAAGAATGGGTACGCAGTCCGCCGTCTTGACCGCCAGGACCAAACCGGGCTCATCGGTCACCAGGGCGTCGAACCCTTCGTTTCTCAGCCGGGGATCCCTTGGCTCGGCCCTCCCCCCCTTGAGCACCAGGACCCTGTCCCCGTGGACCTGTCTTACCGTAACAAAATCCTCCGGACTCAGGGAAAAGGCTTTAGCCAGAATATCCCAGTTCGCGGCCACCTTCTTGTCACAATCGGAAACCGAGTAACTCAAATTCAGAGACTCAAAATCCCCTTCACTCACCCCTCCCCTCCGGGTGAGGAAGGCGTGATCCACAAATTCAAGCCTCAAAAGGGCGGCGCTTCTATAAAACCCAAGGCCGTTTAGACAA
>JBBIJM010000076.1:0-11388 GCA_037445955.1 Syntrophobacterales bacterium | reverse complement strand
CCTGGTGGCCGATACGATGGGCACCTGCCGGATCCTCAAGGGGGAGAAGTTCGACCCGATCCTCCAGACGACCTGCCGGGAGAAGAGCCGGGTGGAGCTGCAGGAACACCTGATGGCCGCAGCCGAAGCGGGGATAGAAAACATCCTGACCTTTACCGAGGACTACCGGATCAGCGGCGATTCCCTCCAGGAGATCATGTTTTTCCATGTGGATTCGGGGAAACTGTTTTCCGTGATCGACGGCTTAAGCCAGGGGGTGGACATCGGTGGCCGCCAGTTGGAGAGACGGGCCAACTTCTGTGTCGGATCGGGCATCGATTCGAGCTGGGGGAAGAAGATCCCCGATCTGGAGATCAAGGAGATAGAGACCCTGGCCGGGCTGGGAACGGACTATTTCCTTACCACCCCGATCTTTGATCTCGATTCGTTCAATCAGTTCATGAAGCGGGTCGGCCAGGTGAAGGTGCCGGTAATCGCCGAGGTGATCCTGGTGAGGTCCGCGGAGATGGCCTTGTTTTTAAACAAACACGTGAAGATGGGCCTGGTTCCCAATCATATAATCGAGCGGCTGGCCCGGGCCCCGGACAAGGAAAAGGCCAGCATCGAGATCGTGACGGATCTGGTCAAGAGCCTCAAGGACCTCTGCCAGGGGGTGCATCTGGTTCCCATCGGCGCCGAGGAGAGGCTGGCCAGATATCTCGAGGCGATTAAACAGGCGGTTAAGTAACCTTCAGGGAGAGGTGACCATGGCGAATGGCGAAACAAAAGGCATCGGCACGGTACTGGTTGTGGGAGGAGGGATAGCGGGGGTTCAGGCTTCTTTGGATCTGGCCAATTCGGGGATCAAGGTCTATCTCCTGGAGCGCACCGGGGCCATCGGCGGCAAGATGGCCCAGCTTGACAAGACCTTCCCCACGAACGACTGCTCGATGTGTATCGTCTCTCCCAAACTGGTCGAGGCGGGACGTCACCTCAATATCGAGATCATCACCCTGGCAGAGCTGGTTTCCCTCACCGGGGAGCCCGGCCGGTTCGGCGCCCGGATCAAGGTTCATCCCCGGTATGTGGATCCGGATCGATGCACCGGCTGCAACGATTGCGCCGCGGTCTGTCCCGTGGATATCTCCAACGAATTCAATGAAAAGCTGGAGCTGAGAAAGGCGATTTACCGTCCTTACCCCCAGGCGGTGCCCAACAGCTATCTGGTGACGAAAAGGGGGACGAGCCCCTGCAAATCGGCCTGCCCCGCTGAGACCAGCGCCCAGGGCTATATCGCCCTGATCCGGGCCGGCCGCTTCCGGGAAGCCCTTGAGGTGGTGAAGGAATACAATCCCTTCCCCCGGTCCGTGGGCCGGGTGTGCAATCACCCCTGTGAGGAGAAATGCCGCCGCGGGGAATATGACGAGCCGGTTTCCATCTGTGCCCTCAAGAGGTTTGTGGCCGACTGGGTTTACCGCCATCCTGAGGAAGAAAAGGTCCCGCCGGCTCTGCCGCCGGCGGAAAAATCCAGGGTGGCGGTGGTGGGGGCGGGACCGGCGGGACTTGCCGCGGCCTATCATCTCAGGAAGATGGGTTACCCCACGACGATTTTCGAGGCCCTGCCCGTGGCCGGGGGGATGATGCGGGTCGGGATCCCCGCCTACCGGCTGCCCCGGGAGGTCTTGCAGCAGGAGATCGACGAGATCTTAAAGGGCGGGGTGGAGCTTCGTCTCAGCAGCCCGATCAGGGATATCAACCGCCTGTTTGAAGACGGTTATCAGGCGGTATTTCTGGCCATCGGCGCCCATGAACCCCAGAAGCTGGGCATCCCCGGCGAAGAAGCCCGCGGGGTCTATCACGGCGTGGCCTTCTTGAGGCAGGTCAGTCTGAATGAAGACACCGGCCTGGAGGCGGGGTTCAAAAAACCTGACCCTCCCTGGATAGGCGACAGGACCGCCGTGGTCGGCGGCGGCAATACCGCCATCGATGCGGCGCGGACCGCCTTGCGACTCGGCGCGAAAGAGGTGTATCTCCTCTACCGGCGCTCCCGGGAGGAGATGCCGGCGAACCCCTGGGAGATCGAAGAGGCCGAGCACGAGGGGGTGAGGCTGGAACTTCTTACGGCGCCGGTTGCCGTGCTGACGGAAGAAGGCCGGGTCAAAGGCGTCCGCTGTATCCGGATGGAGCTCGCCGAGCCCGATGCAAGCGGCAGGCGGCGTCCCGTGCCTGTCTCGGGCTCTGAGTTCGACCTTGAGATCGATACCATGATCGCAGCGGTCGCCCAGGCTCCGGAACTCTCGTTCCTCGAGGAGGGCCACGGGCTGGAGGTGACCGGACAGGGAACCTTCCGGGTGGATAAAAGAACCCTGGCGACGAACCGGCCGGGGGTGTTCGCCGGCGGCGACGTGGCCCACGGACCCTGGATCCTCATCCAGGCCATCGCCGACGGACGCCGGGGCGCCCTCTCCATCGATCGCTATCTCCGGGGGGTGGAGCTTCTGACCCCGAGGGAAGAGATTCCCCTGCCCGTCGCCGAGATAGCAGGCGACGAGATAATCGAAAAGATCGAAAGCGGCAAGGCGGAAGCCTCCCGCCGGGTTCGGGCCGCCACGCTGCCCCTGGAAGAGAGGGTTGCGGGCTTCCAGGAGGTGGAGCTGACCCTTGCCGAAGAAGAGGCGAAAAGAGAGGCCGCCCGCTGCCTTGCGTGCGGGATCTGTTCCGAATGCCATGCCTGTGTCGTCGTTTGCAAGGCCCTGGCCATCGATCACCAGCAGGCAGGCGGCGAGCGGGACCTCGAGGTGGGAGCGGTGATCCTTTCCCCCGGGTACGGTTTGTATGATCCCCGTAAGTCTCAGGAGCTGGGCTACGGGCGGTTCGCAAACGTCCTGACCAGCATGGAATTCGAACGGATGCTGTCGGCCTCCGGTCCCTTTTCCGGCCATGTGATCAGGCCTTCGGACCGGCGGGAACCTAAGCGGATTGCCTTCCTCCAGTGCGTCGGGTCCCGGAGCCGCAAGCAGGATTACTGCAGCTCCGTCTGCTGCATGTACGCCACGAAAGAGGCCCTGCTTACCCTGGAACATGTGGAAGGCGCCCGGTGCACTATCTTTCAGATGGACATGCGGGCCTTCGGCAAGGGGTTCGACGCCTACTGGGAGCGGGGGAAGGCCCACGGGATAGATTATGTTTCCTGCCGGGTATCGGCCCTCGAGGAGGACCCGGAGACGAAAAACCTGATCATCAAATATCTTTCCGTAAATGGCGGCATTGCCGTCCGGGAGGAGGTTTTCGACCTGGTGGTCTTGAGTGTAGGGATGGCCCCATCACCTGCGGCCAGACATTTGGCCGAGGCCGCCCGGGTGGAGCTTAACGCCCATGATTTCTGCCTGACGAGAGACTTTCATCCCCTGGAGACGGCGCGGGAGGGGGTTTTTGCCTGCGGCGCCTTCACCGAACCGAAGGACATCCCGGACAGCGTAATCCAGGCAAGCGGCGCCGCCTCCAAGGCCTTGAGCATCGTAGGCGAGGCCAGGGGGACCCTGGTTACGAAGAAGGAATATCCCCCGGAGACCGAGGTCAAGCCGACGGATCCCTTAAGGATCGGGGTCTTTATTTGCAGCTGCGGAACGAACATCGCCGGGGTGGTTAAGGTAGGCGATCTCGTGGCTTACGCCCAAGGTCTCCCCGGGGTGGTCCATGCGGAAAACACCCTCTACACCTGTTCGGCGGACTCGCTTAAGCTGATCCAGGAGAAGGTGCGACAGCAGGAGCTAAACCGGGTGGTGGTGGCCTCCTGCACCCCGAGGACCCATGAGCCGATCTTTCGGGAAACGATCCGGGAGGTGGGGCTTAACCCCTACCTTTTTGAGATGGCCAACATCCGGGATCAATGTTCCTGGGTTCACGGCCAGAGCCCGGATGAGGCGACGGTGAAGGCCCGGGATCTCCTGCGGATGGCCGTATCCAATGTCCGCTGCCTCGAGCCGCTTTATCAGACGGCGGTGGCGATTTCCAGCAACGCTCTAGTGGTGGGAGGGGGTTTGGCGGGGATGACAGCGGCCCTCGCGCTGGCCCGGCAGGGCTACGAGGTGATTCTGGCGGAGCGGGAAGGCGAGCTGGGGGGCAGGCTTAAGCGCATCTATGAGAGCGCCGACGGCGGGGATCCCCAGGTCTATCTTGCGGAGTTGATCGACCGGGTGGTGAGCCATCCCAAAATCGAGGTGCTCACGGGCTATAAGGTCGCGGAGCACGGCGGCGGGGTGGGGAATTTTCAGACGAAGCTCAAGGAGACGGCGGGGTCAAGACAGCGGCTCCTCAAGCACGGGGTGGCGATTATCGCCACCGGAGGCCGGGAGTACCGGGGTTTGGCCTATCATCTGGGGGAGGATCCCCGGGTGATTACCCAGGAGATCCTCGAGGGAAAACTCCAGGCCCGAAACGGGGATCTTAAAGATTTGAAATCGGTCGTTTTTCTCCAGTGCGTCGGCCCGTGGGACGAGGGGGGACGGGAGTTTTATTGCAGCCGGGTCTGTTGCACCGTGGCCCTGAAAAACGCCCTGCTCTTAAAGCGGCTAAACCCCGATCTCCAGGTGACGATCCTCTACCGGGATATGCGTTCCTACGGATTCCGTGAATCCCTGTTCACCAGGGCCAGAGAGAAGGGGATATTATTTGTCCGATTTGACGAAAAGAAGAAACCGGCCGTTTCTTTCACCGGAGACCGGCTGGAGGTAAGTTTTGAGGAGCCGGCCTTCCTCACCCCGGTTACGATTGCTCCGGATCTTCTGGTTCTGGCCGCGGCGGCCCTTCCCAGTGAAGGAGCCGCCGAGCTTGCCAATATCTTCAAGTTTCCCCTCACCCTGGAAGGTTTCTTCCTCGAGGCCCACGTGAAGCTCCGGCCGGTGGATTTCACCACCGACGGCATCTACCTCTGCGGTCTGGCCCACTATCCTAAAAGCATAAACGAGACCATCGCCCAGGCGGAAGCGGCGGCGGCCCGGGCGGCGACGATCCTCTCCCGGGAGGCCCTTTTTGCAGGCGGGGTCGTGGCCAGCGTGGAGAAAGAGCGCTGTGCCGCCTGTCTGACCTGTGTCAGGGTCTGTCCCTACGAGGTCCCCTCGATCAACCGGCAGGGGGAGGCGGAGATCGATCTTCTGAAATGCAAGGGCTGCGGTTCCTGCGTGGCGGAATGCCCCGCCCGGGCCATCGACCTGCTCCATTTCCGGGAGGGGCAGCTCTTGGCCAAGAGCCAGGCCTTGATGGGCTCTAATGATGGGACAGGCAGATGGAACGGATAAAGGTCGGCGGGGTTATCCAGAGCGAGGAGATGGCCTTGATCAATATCACCTCGTCCTTGCACCCGCACCGGATCGCGGCGGAGGTCTTTAATATCCTGGGCGCAGCCGGTATCAACGTCGAATTTCTCGCGGGGGCGTTTGAGCGGGCCGGAACGGGGGTAGTGGGCCTCTGTGTCCACCTGGAGGAAATGAAAAAGGCCGTCTCGCTTCTCGAGCGAAAGAGGGTAAGCCTGGAGGCGGAGATCGAGGTTTATCCTCACGTGGTGGTCTTGAGTCTTTTCGGCCCCCATTTCCGCGAGAAGCCCCACATTGCCGGAACGATGTTTTCTTCCTTAGCCGGGGCCGGTATTGATCTTCTGGCCTTGGGAACGTCCATCTCGAGCCTTTCGGGCGTGGTGAGGGAGGAGGATCTGGAGGCCTCTCTCGAGATTCTGAAGCGGGCCTTCGATATTCCGCAGAAGATAAAGAGCCGGCCAAAGGACTATTGATAGACCGGGAGCCTTGAAGTATTTATGATTCTGTCATTTCGACGGCATCCAGGTAATTTCGAGCACTTCTTGTGTCATTTCGACCGCAGGGAGAAATCTTAAACAGCCCAAAGGCAAGATTTCTCGTCCCTTGCGCTCCTCGAAATGACCGGCCGGCTGCCGGCGCTTTTCGAAATGACATTATTCAAAGCTTTCAGACCATCTTTGAGGGGAGGATTTGCGGCTGTGATGAAGACGATGTCGAACATAGAGCGGGTGTTGTCCGGAGGGGGTTTTGTGGTGACCTCTGAGTGCGGTCCTCCCCGGGGCAGCGATGGTGAGGTGATTCGTCGGAAGGGCGGTTTGTTGAAGGGATATGTGGACGGGGTGAACGTGACGGACAATCAGACTTCGGTGGTGAGGATGTCGTCGCTGGCTTCGTGTGTGCTGTTGAAGGGTCTTGGTCTTGAGCCGATTTTGCAGATGGTATGCCGTGACCGGAACCGGATTGCGATTCAGAGCGATTTATTGGGAGCGGCGGCGTTGGGGATCAGCAATGTGGTTTGTTTGACCGGTGATCATCAGGTATTTGGGGATCACAAGACGGCGAAGAACGTATTTGATTTGGATTCGATTCAGTTGGTAGGTACGGTTAAGCAGTTACGGGACGAGGGTCGTTTTTTGGGTGGTGACGAGGTTCACGGTCGTCCCGGTTTGTTTATTGGGGCGGCGGAGAATCCGTTTGCCGATCCGTTTGAGATTCGTGCCCGTCGTTTGGGGAAGAAGGTTCGGGCGGGCTGTGATTTTATTCAGACCCAGTGTATATACAATGTGGAGCGTTTTGAGCGTTGGATGTTGGAGGTCAGGTCTCTGGGTCTTTCGGATCGGGTGGCGATTTTGGGAGGCGTGACGCCGTTTAAGTCAGTGGGGATGGCCCGTTATATGAAGGAGAAGGTTCCGGGGATGGACGTTCCGGAGGAGTTGATTGCGCGCCTGAAGGGAGTTCCGAAGGAGAGGCAGTCTGAGGAGGGGGTCAGGATTTGCGTGGAGACGATAAAACGTCTCCGGGAGATTCCCGGGGTGCGGGGGGTTCATATCATGGCCATCGAGTGGGAAGAGAAGGTGCCGGAGATCGTCGAGGCCGCAGGACTCCTGCCGAGACCGTAGACAGATGATCGTTTGGGGAGGAAAAGAGCTAAGCGGGATCTAGAGGCGAAGTCGGCCTCAAATTGAAACGTTCCATCTGACCAGGGGAGGGGTGGCCGATGTCGAGCGTGTTGGCAGTTGATCTTGCCGGTATTATAGAAAGGGAATGCCGGGAAAACGTCTTTCTCTGTTACCAGTGTGGAAAATGCTCCTCCGGATGCCCTCTGGCGGAGCATTTTGATTTGACCCCCGGCCAGATCATCCGCGCCCTTCAGCTTGGGCAGATCGAGAAGGTTCTTTCCTCCCGCACCATCTGGCTTTGCGCCATGTGTGAGACCTGCGCCACCCGCTGTCCCCAGGAGGTCGGGATCACCAGGATCATGGATTATCTCAAGATCACCGCCCAGAGGGAAGGGATAAGGCCGGCGGTACCGTCGGTTCCCCTGTTCTATCAGGCGGCGATCCGGGGTATCAGATGGTTCGGGCGGATGTACGAGGCCGGGCTCATGGGGGAATTCTACCTCCGCCAGTTCGCGGGGAGAAGGTTGGATGTGGGCCGGCTTGCCCGGAAGGATCTTCCCGTGGCCTTAAAGATGCTCAGGGAGGGCAAGCTCCCGCTCTTGCCCCATCCGGCTCGACCGAAGACCGAGAAGAGGCGCCGGGAGAAAAGACCCACCATCGCCTATTATCCCGGATGCAGCCTCAAGGGAACGGCCCTGGAGTATGACCTCTCATCTAAGGCGGTGTTAAAAAAACTTGCCGTCGATTTTGAGGAACCGAAGGACTGGGGCTGCTGCGGGAGCACCCCGGCCCATTCCTCCGATCACTTCTTTTCCACCTTCACCCCCCTTAAGAATGTTTCCATGATCGGCTCCCGGGGCATGAACCGGCTTACCACCCCCTGTCCCTCTTGTCTCATGCGCACCAGGGTCTCCCTGGCCGAGGTCAGGGCCGACGGCGAGCTGCAAAAGCGGGTGGCCGGGGAGATCCCGAACTTCTATCTCGGTGATTTTCAGGCGGAACATCTTCTGGATACCATCGGGAAGGAGATCGGCTTGGCTGAGCTCAAGAAAAGGGTGACAAGGCCCCTGGCCTCCCTGCCGGTGGTCTGTTATTACGGCTGTATCATCACCCGTCCCCCGGAGGTCACCTCCGTAATCGATTACGAATATCCGGTCCTGATGGACCGGCTGGTTTCCGCCCTCGGGGCGACCCCGCTTGACTGGTCTTACAAGACCCGCTGCTGCGGAGCCACCCACGGGATCACCAATCCCGATCTCGCCCTTTCCCTTACCGCCAAGATCCTCAAGAATGCTCAAGCTCTGGGGGCCCGGGCCATAGTCGTCGCCTGCCCCTTATGTCAGATCAATCTCGATGCCCGTCAGGGGCAGATTAACGAGGTCCTGGACGAGAATTTCCAGATCCCCATAGTTTACTTTACCCAGCTCATAGGCGCAGCCCTCGGGCTCCCCGAGGGCGAGCTGGGTTTGACGAAACATTTCATTGATCCGTCCAGACTCTTCAACTGACCGAACAATGTTGCGGCGGTGGTTATGGATGAGAAAACCGAAGGCGCCCTGCTTGCCCGGATAGCGGAGCTCGAGAAGAAGCTCGGAGATTACGAGACGAGAAACGTCTATCGCAACCTCCAGGAACTGGCGAAAAAACTGGAGAAGATAGCCGAACTGGGGGAAGACGGGATTATCGTTTTCGATCAGGACTACCGGATGGAATTCGCCAATGCCATGGCCGGGGAGCTGACCGGCTATTACCGGGGAAGCCTGCTCGGGATGGACTTCCGCAGTCTCCTCGGTCCGGACGACGTGGAGCATCTTAACGAACTGCACGCCGGTGTCGGGGCCGACGAGAGTAAACGTCTGTGTACCGAAATGGAGCTTCTCCGGGCCGACAAAACCAGATTGGATGTGGAGATCTGCATCACCATTTCCCGGGACGAGGCCTACGGCATGAAAACCTATGCCTATATCCACGATATTACCGAAAGGAAACGATTCCACAACGAACTGGCCAGGTCGGAACAGAAGTACCGGAGTCTCTTCCAGCGGGTGAGGCACGGACTTTTCATAAGTTCCAGGGAGGGCCGCTTTCTCGACTGCAACCAGGCCCTGCTGGATCTGACGGGATATGAAAGGAAAGATGATTTCTTAAAGATAGATATCGCAAGGGACCTCTACGTGAATCCCGAAGACCGGAGCACCTTCCAGTATCTCGTCGAACAGCACGGCTACGTAAAGGATTTCGAGGTCGATTACAAGACGAAACTAGGGGAGATCTTTACCATCCTCCTTACCGCCCATGCCCAGCGGGATGAAAAGGGCCGGATTACCGGTTACGAAGGCTTGATGATCGACATCAGCGATCGGAAGCGGATGGAGCGGGAACTCAAGAACACCAATGAATTCATGCGCAACTTAATCGAGAGTTCCGCCGACGGGATCTTTGTAACCGATATGAGGGGCAACATCCTCATCTTCAACAAGGGGGCGGAAAACATCCTGGGATATCGGGCGGAAGAGGTCGTGGGGAAGATGAATATCCGCCAGATCTACCAGCCCGGTCTCGCCCGGGAGATCATGGCGAAGCTCAGAGGTCCCGATTACGGCGGACCGGGCCAGATCAAGTCTTACCCCTTGTTCCATCGGGGCAAGGATGGGGAGATGATCGAAGGGGATCTCTCCGCGGCGCTCATTTACGATGAGCAGGGCCGGGAGATGGCAAGCGTGGGCATCTTTAGAGACTTAAGGGACCGGGTGCGCATGGAAAGAGAGCTGCAGGAGGCTCAGCAGGCGCTCCTGCAATCCGAGAGGCTCGCGGCCATGGGACAGCTTACCTCGCAGATCGCCCACGAACTGAACAACCCGATCTACGGGATCATGAACACCCTGGAGCTCTTAAAAAGCGAAATCCCGCCTGAGAGCAAAAGAAGGCGGATTCTGGAGCTGGCCTTATCGGAGACCGTCCGGCTCTCGGAGATGCTCAAGAGCATGCTCTCGTTTTCCAAGCCCGAGGAGGAGGTGCGCCGCCCGATCAATATGAACGAGCTTGTCGAGGGCATTTTGCTGGTGATGGATAAACAGTTCAGGGAAAACAACATCAAGGTGGAATGCCTGCTTGACCTGTCTTTGCCTGAGATCAGGGCCTCGATGAACCAGATGAGGCAGGTGATGCTCAATATTATCAAAAACGCGAAAGAGGGGATGCCCAGAGGCGGCTCCCTCACCGTGAAGACCAAGCAGCGGGAAGGGAAGATCCTGATCTCCATCACCGATACCGGTTACGGCATTCCGGATCACATCAAGGACAAGATATTTGACGCCTTTTTCACCACTAAACAGAAGGTGAAGGGGGTCGGGCTGGGATTGTCGGTGTGTTACGGAATCATCAGGGATCATGGAGGGGAAATCAAGGTGGAGAGCGTCGAAGGAGAGGGGGCGACCTTTACCGTGGTGCTGCCGATTTAGGCCGGTGCCGAACAAACTATAATGATTAAAGGATGGAGCCATGGAAATTCTGACTGTATCTCAGGCCAGCAAGTACTGTAACGTTTCGTCCGAGACGGTAATCAACTGGATCGAGGCCGGCCACCTCAAGGCCGACCGCAGCGTCGGAGGGCACAGACGCATCAAGAAGGCGGATCTGGACAGCTTTCTTGCCGGGCGGGGTTACGCTATCCCTGAAGGGACATTTTCCATCGAAAGGAAGAAGATCCTGGTGGTCGACGATGACCGGATCATTGTCGAGACCATCGTCCAGTGCCTGGAAGAGGATGAGCACGGCTACGAGATCATTTCCGCCGCCGACGGTTTCGAGGCCGGTCTCCAGGTGAGTCATTTCCGGCCGGACCTCCTCATCCTGGATATCATGATGCCCGATATCAACGGTTATGAAGTCTGCCGGAAGATTAAGACCGATCCCGCCTCCCGGGAGACGAAGATCATCGTTCTTTCGGCCTATCTCGATGAAGAATCCTTCCGGAAGATGAAGGAATACGGCGCCGATGCCTGTTTCTCCAAACCGCTGCCTCTGGCGCAGCTGAAACTGGAGGTGGAAAAACTCCTGCACGGCGATGAATAGGATCCGGCCGGAGGGAAAGACAGGGAGGAAAAATCGGCCGGCGGCGGCAGTTTAAGGGGGAGATATGAAGCTTGAAGAAAGTCTGAAAAAGAAGAAATTCGTAATAACCACGGAGATTCAGCCGCTCATCGGGGCGGAAAAAAAAGACCTGTCCGCCACGATCCGGCAGGTCAAGGGGAGGGTTGACGCCCTAACGGTGCTGGAGTTGAAGATAGAAGGCCTGGTGGCCGATACGATGGGCACCTGCCGGATCCTCAAGGGGGAGAAGTTCGACCCGATCCTCCAGACGACCTGCCGGGAGAAGAGCCGGGTGGAGCTGCAGGAACACCTGATGGCCGCAGCCGAGGCGGGGATAGAAAACATCCTGACCTTTACCGAGGACTACCGGATCAGCGGCGATTCCC
>JBBIJM010000075.1:0-11454 GCA_037445955.1 Syntrophobacterales bacterium | reverse complement strand
GATTGTTTTCACCTTTGCCGCAGGCGGGGTGGCGGGAGGTATCTATTTCTTTTTCCGCATCGCCGCTCAGGCCTCGGCCTCAGGGGGACACCATGGGATGGTGTCCCCATTGAAGGAATCCGACCTGACCGCCCTGTTCAATCACGGCCCCCGCGGCTGGCAGATCGGCTATCCTGCGCCCCTTGCCCTAACGACGGCAAATAACCTGTCGCCCCCTTCGCAGGGTCCGCAGACCGTTCATTTCGAACTTCTGAAGATAAGATTCTGAGGGGTTCTTTCTATCCTATCGTTTCATTATTTTAACCCCCGGGCGGGACCTCTCCTGAATATCCGTCCCAAGCCGGGGTTTCCCCAGCTTCGATGAAGGAGGTAACAAATGATCAGGAAAACACAGGCCGAAAAATTAGGAAGGCTCCTGTCGATTCTGTCTTTTCTCGCTGCGGTCCTGGGATGCGCCCACCTGCAAGCGGATTACGGCACCATCAATCCGGAGAGGGAAGTAACCTTGGAATTCGAAACCTTCAAGTTCGACCCGGATTACCAGTATTTCTTCTCCGGATCTTTTGAATACCCCAACGCCCTGATGGGTCTCAAGAAGGGCTACGGTCTTGAAGGCAACCTGTGGGCCGGGGTCAAAACAACGGAGCTTACGGAGATGGTGAGGAATATGCAGCTTGCGGCCGCCCGGATGGCCCCGTTTCAGACGGTCTTCGGTTTTGCGGTAAGGGATGGGAAGGGGGAGAAGATCGGGGTCTGGTATTCAATCCTGTCCGCCCGGACGCAGGTGCGCATCAGGGGAAACACCGTAGTGATTCCCCTACCGCCCCTGGATACGTATGAAAGGACCGGGATAAGGAAATCCCACCCCCTGCCCCGCTGAGGCCCACCTCCGGGGTTTAGCCTTTCAAGATGTTCCTGTCTTTTCCCGAATTTTAGCTCAGGGGAAACACTTTTCAGGCTCATCACCTCTTTTTCAATGTTGGTCTGCCGCTTTATATGGCCGAATTATTACATAAAAGATGATTATTCAGGTGATATCCCTCAAATAACCGCGATAATAGAGGCATCTCTGTTAAAATTATGTTGACATCAGCACAAGTTTCTGGTAAGGCAACCCTGGAACATTCCGGCCGGGAGAATGGCGCCGCCTGCCGGCGCAGGGTATGCCCCGGGACACTCCGGCGCGTAGGCGTCTCTGGAGTTGGACAGGGAATCTCCGGGAACCGGATCGGGGTGGAGAGGAGGGGGTCTGAACCATGACGCCGGGGCGGTCTTTTGATATTCAGGGGGTAATGAAAAGGACCCAGTGGGCCATCAATTACCTCATCAAGAAACATGAACTGTCCAATGTGAAGCTTGCCCGAATCCTGGGTCTTTCCGCCTCCACGATAGATGGTTACCGGCGCGGCGTAAAAATGCCGAAATTCGAGACCCTGGCCTTCATTCAAGACGGCTACAAAATCAGCCTGGACTGGATTGTAGATGGTCTGGCCTGTCCCTTTACCGATGATCGCCGGATCGAACACCTTGCTGCCCCCGAGGGGACAGTATCCAACGGTGTCCCCTCGGGTATAGGCCCTGAACTCGGGGGCCTCCCTCCCAGCGAATTTGTCTTCATTCCCCAGATGGCGGGCACTACGAGCAATGGATGCCTGACGCCCGACGGCCTGACGGAAATGCGGATCGCCTTTCGCCGTGACTGGATCGCCCGCAAGGGGCTTCCCCAGAACATGTCCATTATAAAGGTCCAGGGGGACAGCATGGAGCCGACGCTTCTTTCCGGGGATCTGGTGCTGGTGGATCACAGCAAGGATACGACCACCAGGGGCGGTCTGTTTGCCATCACCATCAATCAGGAGATTCTGATCAAAAGGATCCAGCCGCTGATGGGATCTAAGTTGCTGGTTATTTCCGATTGCGAGAAATACACTGCCCTCGAAATTGAGGCCGAGAGCATCCAGATCAACGGCAAGGTGATCTGGTTTGCCCGGGAACTTGAGCGATGAAGGGGGTTGCCCGCGGAAACCAGGAATGAGGAGCTTCCGCCTGTGCTTCTCCCCGGAGCTCGACCCGTCGGATAATGACCTCAGGGGTATGAAATGAGATATTTGAAAAACCGGTTATTTTGTCATTTCGACCGCAGGGAGAAATCTTAAACAGCCTAAATACATTAAGATTTCTCGTTTCGTTCGAAACGACAAGAAAGGGCGGTCAAAATGACAAACCCGGCAGTACTGCAAAGCTCTCAAGGTATGGGCAGAGGCCTCGAAGCGCCGATAGTCCGGAAATCAATCATCTCTAAGACAGGAATGGTCGGATCATGAATCAGACGCCCTTGCTTTCCTTCCGTGGGATCACCAAATCCTTTCCGGCCGTTTTGGCCAACGACCGGGTAGATCTCGATCTGTTCGGCGGCGAGATCCATGCCCTGCTCGGGGAGAACGGCGCCGGGAAGAGCACCCTGATGAAGATACTTTATGGCTTCTACCGGTCCGATGCGGGGGAGATTCTCGTGGACGGCAGACCCGCGGACATCCGCTCGCCCAGGGATGCCCGCAATTACCGAATCGGCATGGTGTTCCAGGACTTCATCCTGATACCGGCCCTGACGGTTGCCGAGAATATCGCCCTCTTCTTGCCCGACCTGCCTTTCATCCTGGATCGGGACGCGACAGTCAAGCGAATCGAGGCAATTTCAAATCGGTACTCCCTTCGGGTGGATCCCCTGGCGCCGGTATGGCAGCTTTCCGTCGGGGAACGCCAGAAGGTGGAACTTCTGAAACTGCTTATGGCCGATACGCGGATCCTGATTCTGGACGAACCGACCCGGAGTCTGGCGCCCCACGAAGCGGCAGGGCTGTTTACGGTGCTTAAGAACCTGCGGCAGGACGGCTTTGCTGTTACGGTCATCACCCACAAGATGAGGGAAATCCTTGAATGCGCAGACCGCATCACCGTGATGCGGCGGGGTAAAATCGCCGGGACCATCCCCGGGGCCGGCGCCACCGAAAGCGCCCTTGTCTCAATGATGTTCGGAAAGGCCATTGTCGAATCACCGCCCGGGCGAAGCGTGCCTGCCGCCCAGGCGGGAATTCCCCTTCTTCAGTTGAAAGGGGTCGACACAGAGCCCGAGGGTACCGGCCTGGGACTCAAGGGGATCAACCTTACCATCGGCCCCGGTGAAATCGTCGGCATCGCCGGGGTTTCCGGCAACGGTCAGCGGGAATTGGGAGATCTGGTACTGGGGATGCTGAAATGTTCCCGGGGAACCAAATACCTGGGGGGGGCAGTGGCGAATCGCTGGTCGGTGGCCCGGGTGCGCGGCAGCGGCACCGCCTTCATTCCGGAAGACCCGCTGGGGATGGCCGCCTTCCCCTGGCTTAGCGTACAGGAAAATATGGCCCTGGCCGACACCTCCCGCTATGCCAGGCAAAAGGGGTTGGCGATGGACTGGGAATCTGTTCGCTCCGACCTTATGAACTCTCTTAAGCGCCTGGGATTCAGTATCCCGCCCCCCTATGTTCCCCTGGGCATCCTCTCCGGAGGGAATATTCAGCGGATGATCCTGGCCCGGGAAATGGCCCACAATCCCAGATTGATCGTCGCCTTTTATCCCACCCGGGGCCTCGATGTGCAAAGCGCCGTCGCCGCACGCGAGGTGCTTATGACATCCCGCGACAGGGGGGCGGGGATTCTCCTGATATCGGAAGACCTGGATGAGTTGTTTGCGCTCAGTGATCGCCTGGTCGTCATGCTCCGCGGGGAGATTGTCTCTCACGGCACCCCGGAGAGCCTCACCATCGAAGAGGTCGGCTACCTGATGACCGGCGCCAAAGGGGAGGGGGAAAAGAGTGGATAACAAGGCAAGGATAACGGAGATATTTCGGCATAAGCGCTTGGCGCCGGTGATCCGCTTCGGCGGCCTCTTCGGTCTGGCCCTGGTGGTGTTTGCCCTGGTTTTGCTTCTGTTCGGGCAAAACCCCCTCCGGGCCTACGGAGATATTTCGGCATAAGCGCTTGGCGCCGGTGATCCGCTTCGGCGGCCTCTTCGGTCTGGCCCTGGTGGTGTTTGCCCTGGTTTTGCTTCTGTTCGGGCAAAACCCCCTCCGGGCTTACGGGGATATCTTCCAGGCCACCCTGGGAAGCGCCTACGGCTTCTCGGAAGTACTGGTCAAGATGATCCCCCTGGTTCTTACGGCCCTGGCGGTGGCGATCCCTTCCCGGATCTGGCTGATCAACGTGGGAGGGGAGGGCCAGCTTTTCATCGGGGCCCTGTTTGCCACCTGGGGCGCCCTTACCTTCAATTACCTGTCCGCCTGGCTGCTTCTGCCCCTTATTGCCCTCCTGGGGTTCGTGGGCGGCGGACTTTGGGCCCTGATCTCGGGGTTCCTGCGGGCCAGAGGGTGGGCCAGCGAGACGATATCCACCCTGCTTATGAATTATGTCGCCATCCTGCTTGTGAGTTTCTTTGTCTTCGGCCCCTGGAAAGATCCGGAGAGCGCCAATTATCCCCAGAGCGCCCCGTTTCCCGACGCCGCCATCCTTCCCTTTTTTCCCGGGTCGCGGGTCCATCTGGGGGCTCTTTTGGCGATAGCCGGCCTGCTGATCTTCAATTTCGTCATGACCCGGACACGCTGGGGTCTGGAAATGCGCGCCATCGGCATCAACCCGGAGGCGGCCCGCCGCAACGGGGTTTCCACTTACCGCTACATGCTCCTGGTGATGTTCGTAGGCGGCGGAATGGCGGGCATGGCGGGCATGGGCGAAGTCTCCGCCATTCACGGTCAGCTTAGGCCCAGTCTTTCTCCGGGTCTGGGATACACCGGGTTTCTCATCAGCTGGATCACCATGGGAAACCCCCTGGGCATCGTGGCGGCGGCCTTCTTAATTTCCATCATCACGGCAGGCGGTGATATCCTTCAGATGACCCACCGGATTCCGGCCGCAGCTCTGCACATCTTGATGGCGCTGGTGCTCTTTGTCGTGCTGGCGCGCAGTACCGGCAGGAAGGGGGGAAAATGAACGAACTGATTCTGGCAAGTCTTCTATCCGGGGCAATCCTTTCGGGCACTCCGTTGCTCTACGCAACCCTCTCGGAGATACTCGGGGAGAAGGCCGGCATTATCAACCTGGGCCTGGAGGGGGTAATGCTCATCGGGGCGGTGGTGGGTTTCGCCACGACGGTAAAAACCGGGAATCCTCTGCTCGGAATTGTCGCCGCCGCCTTCGCCTCTGCGCTATTCAACATGATCTTCGCCTTCATGGTGATTTCCCGCCGGGCCAATCAGCTTGCCTGCGGACTTGCGCTCATGTTCTGCGGCGTGGGTCTGAGCGCCCTCATCGGGGCGCCCTTCATCGGCAGCCGCATCGAGGGTCTGGGAACGATCAGAATCCCCCTGCTTTCGGATCTGCCGTTCTTCGGCCGCGCCTTCTTCAACTACGATATTCTCGTGTATCTGGCGATACCGACGGCCATCGTCCTTTGGTGGTTTCTCTACCGGACCCGCTGGGGACTTTGCCTCAGGGCCATCGGGGAAAATCCCACCGCGGCCTATGCCGCAGGCAGGCAGCCCCATCTGCTGCAATACCAGGTCCTCTTCATCTCCGGCCTCTTAGGCGGCATCGCCGGCGCCCACCTTTCCCTTGGCCTCGCCCACACCTGGGCGGAATGGATGACCGCGGGGAGGGGTTTCTTCGCGGTGGCCCTGGTGATCTTCGCCAAATGGCACCCGCTTCGGGCAATCGCCGGGGCCCTCCTCTTCGGGGGAGCGATCTCTCTGCAGCTCCAGATGCAGGCCCTGGGAGTGCCGGTGTCGTCCTTCCTCCTGGATATGCTGCCCTATGTCTTGAGCCTGGCGGTTCTCGCCCTCTGGGGCGGCTCCCGCCGGTCGGCGGTACCGGGCAGCCTGGGGCGGGTCTTTCAGGGAACGGAATAGCCGGGAGACAATCGACGGGATTGGTATCGGCTTTGCCTATCGGCGTATTTGCCATAATTGACAGGACTGGAAAGGGGAAAGACATGAAACAGGCAACACATTTCATTACAAAAGCGGCGGCGTTCCTGACGGGTGCCTGGCTGGTTCTGGGAGGGGCAATCCCGGCTGTGGCCCAGGATCAGGCGAAACTGAAGGTGGGAATCCTCCACATCGGATCCATCCTCGATGCCGGCTATAACCAGGCGCACTCCGAAGGGGTGCAGATAATGAAGAGGAACCTGCCGAACGTGGAGGTTATCCAGGTCGAGAACGTCCCGGAAGGGGCGGATGCCGAGCGGGTCATGGAAAACATGATCAGACAGGGAGCCAAGCTCATCATTCCCGCGAGCTTCGGTTACCTGGATCCGGCGCTGCGGATCGCCAAGAAATACCCCGATGTCAAGTTCGTCCATCCCGGAGGATTCAAGCTCGCCCCTAATCTGGGCACCTACTGGGCCAGCACCCCGGAGGCCTTTTATCTGATGGGCATGGCGGCGGGTAGAACCACGAAAACCAACAAGGCCGGTTACGTGGTCGCCCTGCCGATCAGCTTCTTTTTGGCCAATATCAACGCCTTCCAGCTGGGCGGACGCTCGGTCAATCCCAAGTTTGAAACCCGGGTGGTTTTCATGGGAACCTTCCTGGATGCCCCCAAAGAGGCCATCGCCGCGGGGGCCCTGCTGGATATGGGGGTGGATGTCCTCGGGGTCATAGTTGACTCCCCCATTACCGTGGTTCAGGCGGCGGAAAAACGAGGCGCCTTCTCCGTAGGATACCATTATCTGGGCGCCCAGAAATTCGCCCCTAAAGGCTGGATCGGCGGCATAGCCTTCACCTGGGGGGAGCTCTACACCCGTTTCGCCAGGCAGGTCATGGACGGGACCTGGAAGAGCGAGGGGCTGTTCGGCAACCTCACCAGCGACTACCTGACCATCGCCCCTTTCGGGCCGGCGGTTCCGGCGGATGCCGTAAAACTGATCAACGATACCAAGCAGGAATTCATCGCCGGCAAGAAAGACGTGTTCCAGGGTCCGCTGAAGGACAACCGGGGCACAGAGCGGGTTAAGGCCGGCGAGGCCTTCCCCCTCAGGGGCATCGGGAAGATGGACTGGCTGGTTGAAGGGGTCATCGGCCAGCCGAAATAGAAGTACCATGTCCGGCATGGCAAACTATCGGCCGGAGACCCCGGCGATGGCGATCTGCCAGGCCACGGGGATCGGGGCCGGGGCCAGGCGCCTGATCTTAAGGCCGGGATTTCACGGGCAGGTGACGGCGTCCCTTCCCGACGTGATTTACCTCTCGGGAAGGGACGGGGAGATTGTCTGGATTTTCAGGGAGGGGATGCCGGACCATGGACGGGGCATCCGGATAGCCTCTTTTCCTTCCGGTTTCGCCGGCTCCGGAGAATTCCGGGTAGAGGGCGGCCGCCTGATAATAGGCACAACCCTTGCCATTAACCTCGGCGGGGTTGCGGAGTGGAGGTTTCCGTCGCCCGAGCCGGGCCGGACAGCGCCGCTCTCCCTGGTATGCGCCCGGGTGCGGCGCTTACTTGAAACCCTGGTTCCAGCCGTAACAGGCGGCGGAGGCGGTGCCGCCGTCCTTGGTCTGGCCTCGATGTTGCGGGGTTTCTCCGGGAGATCGTCTTTATCCGGGCCCTGGCAGCCACCGGTCATCTCCAGGGTTTGCGCCCTGATGGTCCATTGTCTCCAGAGGGGGCTTCGCGATATCGATAGCGACGGCAGAGAACTCATCGGTCTGGGAGCGGGTTTGACCCCCTGCGGCGATGATTTTCTGGGGGGGCTTTTTTTCGCCGCCCGCTGGCTCGAAAAGGCCTGCCTTGGAAAATGTGACGACGGGCCGGCCATTTCCCGTCTGCTTCGCTGGGCGGAAGGCCGGACCCATCCCCTAAGCTGTACCCTCCTTCGGGATCTTGCGCTGGGAGAGGGTCCGGAGCCGCTCCATCGGCTGCTGTGGCTGCTTTTGAACGAGGAGGATCAGGGGGACCGGCCGGCCGATGCCGCCTTTGGCCTGCTTAAGATCGGCCATTCGACAGGTAGATACGTTCTGGCAGGGGCGCTTACCTGCCTGCTTTCGGCTGAACAGAGGCGCAACCGCGCAGCCGGGGGCTTTAAGGTCACATCCTGAGACCTGTCTTGGGATGAAGGAAGACATTGATTGGGGGGAGGAGAAATTCATACATGAGCGACATCAAACAGAAGATAGAGGCGGCGAACACAGAAGCGGGAAAGCGCCTCAACGAGGCGGATCCCGTTCTGGTGGACATTGCCCCGGCGGGAGAGGTGGTGCCGGGACTCCTGGAGCGGATGGTCCTTCATTCCGGTCCTCCCGTCGACTGGCAGCGGATGAGCGGGGCGCAGAGGGGCTCGATGCTGGGCGCGGCGATCTTCGAAGGCTGGGCAGCCGATGCCAAGGAGGCGGAAAAACTCTTCGAAGGCGGCGCAATCCGGTTCGAACCCAACCATGCCCATCAGGCCGTAGGCCCCATGGCGGGGACCATTTCTCCCTCGATGCCGGTGTGGGTAGTGGAAAACAAAACCGCCGGCAATCGCGCCTTCTGCCGGCAGGTGGAGCCGAACCAGCAGTTCGGAAACTACGGCAACGACGCGCTGCAGGGCCTGCGTCTGTGGCGGGATGTCTGGGCGCCCGCCCTCAAGGCCGGGCTGGCCCGGATGGGAGGGCTTCCCCTGAAGCCCATCATCGCCAAGGCGCTCCAGATGGGAGATGAACTTCACAACCGTCCCGTCGCCGCTTCGAGTCTTTTCGCCAATGCAATGGCCTGTCCGATGATCGAGGCGGACCTTCCTAAGGGACAACTTATCGGCACCCTCCGATACATAACGAACCATGAGCTGATTTTTCTCGCCCTGGCGATGGCATCGGCCAAGGTATCGGCCGACCAGGCCTGCGGCATCGAATACAGCACGGTGGTCACGGCCATGGCCAGAAACGGAACGGACTTCGGCATCCGGATAAGCGCCCTGGGAGACGAATGGTTCACCGCCCCGGCGCCCAAGGCGGTCGGTCTTTATTTCCCCGGCTACACCAGCGAGGACGGCGGCGCCGATATGGGGGATTCGGCGATTACCGAGACCGTCGGCTGGGGCGGCTTCGTGCTTGCCGGGGCGACGGGGATCCTGGCTTTGGTAGGGGGGACGGCGGATGAGGCCATGTCCTACAGCAGGGATATGCGGCGGATCACCGTGACCACAAGTCCCCATTACCGGATGCCCATCATGGGATTCGCGGGAGTGCCGGTGGGCATCGATATCCGCAAGGTGGTCCAGACGGGGATCGTCCCGATAATCGATACGGCGATCGCCCACAGGAATCCCGGCCATTCCATCATCGGCGCGGGAATCGTCCGCGCCCCGATCGATTGTTTTAAAAAGGCCCTCGTCAGGTTCGGCGAGAAATATAACCAAGGCGCAGGGCCATAGGGTAAGGCCCTGGGGGATCTGAATCTTAAGCAACCACGGTAGCCCCGGCGGGTGGCGGATTACTCGTTGCCCGTCGACCGTCAAGGGAAAGAGACGCGGGAATGTCTGCCAAGACAGCCTCTTTGCCGGGCAAACTGGAGCGGAAAAGATGTTCACGGGAAGTATCATAAGAAAGAATGAATATCACGACTCGGTTTTTTTGATGCGGGTCGCCCGGCGGATCTCCGAGGAGGAGGGGATCGACCAGGCCGCCCTGTTCATGGGCACCCCGAAAAACAAGGAGATCCTCGTCGAAATGGGCCTTTTGGCTTCGGAGATCGCCGCTGCCACGCCTGGCGACCTGATCCTGGCTGTCAAGGCTAAGAGCGCAGAGCGCCTGGCGGCTGTTCTTGCAAACCTTGACGACCGGCTTAAGGCCGAGCCGGCCCGGGGAGACCGGCCGGCTGTTCATGATCTCAACCAGGCTATAGCCGGCGCGCCCCTGGCCAATCTGGCCGTCATCTCGGTCCCCGGCGCCTATGCGGCCGGCGAGGCCAGGAAGGCCCTGGAGCAGGGACTGCACGTCTTCATTTTCAGCGACAATGTCCCTGTGGAAGACGAAATTTCTCTTAAGAACTATGCCCTCAGCCGCAGTCTTATCGTGATGGGACCGGACTGCGGCACGGCAATAATCGGCGGCAAGGGGATCGGTTTTGCCAATGTGGTCAGACGGGGACCGATCGGGGTCATCGGCGCCTCGGGCACGGGAATCCAGGAGTTCACCACCCTTGTCCACCGTTCGGGATCGGGCGTCTCCCAGGCAATAGGCACCGGCGGCCGGGACCTCTCCGATGAGGTGGGAGGGATTTCCACGCTGACCGCCCTCACTGCCCTCGAGTCGGACCCCTCAACTACTACCGTTGCGTTGCTGTCCAAGCCGCCGGGACCGCTTGCCCTCGCCGCCCTTATCCCGCGGATCCGTCAATGCCGGAAACCCCTGGTGGTTTGTTTCCTGGGGTGGACCAAGGAGCCGCCGGCAGACGGCGCATATATTCCGGCCCGCACCCTCGATGAAGCGGCGGCGCTGGCGGTTCAAACGGCCGGGGGAGATCCACCCCGTTTCGGCCCCGACAGAACCCGCCTCGAGGCGCTCAGCAAACGGGAGCTGGCGGCGATGCAGACACCGCAGAAGTACGTCCGAGGTCTTTTCGCCGGCGGCACCTTCTGCTACCAGGCCCAGCAGCTATTCCTCGAGGGGGGCCTGACGGTAAGCTCAAACGCTCCCCTGTGGGGGGGTCACGCCCTGGCCGGGAAGTCCGGAAACACCGGGCATACCCTCATCGACCTGGGGGCAGATGAATTCACCACGGGCCGGCCTCACCCGATGATGGATTCCCGTCTGCGCCGGGAGAGGCTTCTGGCCGAGTCGCAAGACCCGGCGGTGGCGGTGCTGCTTCTGGACTTTCTTTTGGGCTTTAATTCCCCCGCCGATCCGGCGGGGGAGCTCGTCCCGGCGATCGCCGAAGCGAAGGACACGGCAAGGAAGCGGGGCGGCTACCTGTCGGTGGTGGCGTCGGTGTGCGGCACCGAGGCAGATCCGCAGGATCTCGAACAACAGGTTGCCAGTCTCGAAAGGGAAGGGGTCGTCGTCATGCCGACCTGTGCCCAGGCCGCCCGGTTCGCCGCGGGGCTTGCCCTGAAACTCGGAGGAGGAATCTGATGCCTGTCACCCTGAAGGAACTCCTGGAAAACGGTCCGAACGTCATCAATATCGGCGTCCCGGATTTTGCCGACAGTCTCCAGGCTCAAGGAATCGCGGTGGTACAGGTAAACTGGGCGCCACCGGCCAATGCGGATTCGGAAATGACCGCCCTTCTCGATCGACTGCTCTGAAGAGACCGGCGGTTTCTCCCGGCGAGGCCGGGAAGCCCTGACCAGGGGAAAAGAGATGAAAAGAAATCGCCGCAGGATCGTCGTCGCCCTGGGAGGCAACGCGATCAAGCTCCCTCGCCAACAGGGAACTTACGAAGAGCAGCGGGCAA
>JBBIJM010000074.1:0-11989 GCA_037445955.1 Syntrophobacterales bacterium | reverse complement strand
GCTGGGGCGGGCGGGTGGTCATTGTCCCCTACGTCGCCGGTTTATCTACGACCAACATCATCGAGAGAATCAAAGAGGCATATCTGTAAGGACGGCTGTTTTCCTTTTCCCCTTCGACTCTCTCTTGCCGCCAGATCCAGATCCGCCGTTTCATCCACCACGATGCTGTTTTTCCCGTCCATTTCGGCGATGGGCCTCTTGATCCAGATCTGTCCCGGCTGAATCTTCGCCGACCGCTTGGCTATTCTTAACCCTACCTTCTTCGATCCGGTGAAGGCAATCATTCTGGTCCTGGGGTGATCGACGGGCAGGTCGCCTACCTCCGAGCCGGTGCCGGGAAGAAAGTTGAGAACCCCGGGAGGCAGCCCGGCCTCGTGGAAGATGTCGCTTCGATGCAAATAAGAATAGCCGTTCATTTGGGAGCGGCGTTAATCTTCTAAAAAGGCCGATACTTCCAGATAATACTTCCAGATAATCATTGACTGGGACCTTTCCCGGTATTATAGAGATATCGGCTGTATTTTCCCCGCTCCCGAAGGGAACGAGGGCTTTGAATTATTGCTGAATTTGTCATTTCGAACGCATCTTCGTCATTTCGAGAAAAGGGAGAAATCTTAAACGGCCCAAAGTAAGATTTCTCGTCGCTTACGCTTCCCGAAATGACATTATTCAAAGCCTTCGGAACATAAACTTGTCGGCGAAGAATGCTCGCGACATATCACAGGCTGGTCTTTGAGGTGTTTATGAAATTCGCAGTTATCGGCTTGAGTTTCCTCATCTGGCTGACCCCGCTTTTCGCTTCCGCCTCCGAGGCCCCCGCCGGGCTTATCAAGACCGCAAAGGGGAGCGCCTCGATCGTCAGGCAGGACAAGATCATCCCGGCGGGGGCCGGGGAGAGGATTTTTATGAAGGATATTCTGAAGACCGGCACTGACGGTTCGCTGGGGATGATTTTCAGGGATGATACCCTGCTTTCCCTGGGACCTCAAAGCGAGATCGTAATAAGCGAATTTTTCTTTTCCCCGGCGGAGGGGAAAATGGCGATTGTCACCAGGCTTTTAAAGGGAACCGCTGCCTGTCTGACCGGGATTATCGCGAAGCTCTCCCCCGAATCGGTCCGATTTGAAACCCCCAAGGCCAATATCGGGATCCGGGGCACCAAATTCGCCGTCAAGGTTGAAGAGGCGAAACCCTGAACCTCTTGAGGAGAAGGTTTGCTCATAGTATTTTCCTGATCCCGAACCGAAATGATCAAGGAGGCCGGATTTGAAGAGAATATTCTTCCTTGTTTTGTCTGCCGTTTTTCTTGTGGCCTCCTGCGCCGCGAAAAAGGACCTGGTGGTTCTTCTTCCGGACCCCGATGGCCAGGTGGGGAAGATTGCCGTCTCCAACAGGGGAGGAGAGCAGGTTCTGGCCAGGGCGTTTCAGGCGACGGAAATCACCGCCAGGGATGTGGCCCCTTCCCAGCCGGCATTCATGAAGGAGGAAGAGGTGAAAAATATCTTCCGGGATGCCCTTTCCGCCCAGCCCGATTTGCCCATCCGGGTCATTCTTTACTTCAGGGCCGGAACCACCGAATTGACCGGAGAATCCTTGAGGCAGCTTCCCCAGTTGTTCGCCGCCACTTTGGCCCGCAAGGCTAAGGAGGTAGCCATTGTCGGCCATACGGACCGGGTCGGTCCGAGGGAGGCAAATTATAAATTGGGCCTGGACAGGGCTCAGGCGATCAGGGCTCATCTGGTCACTCTGGGGATCGATCCGGCGCTGATCTCCGTCGATTCTCACGGGGAGGATAATCCGCTTTATAAAACCGAAGACGAGGTCGCCGAGCCTCGCAACCGCCGGATCGAGGTTACGATTAGGTGAAATAATCCGGCGACGGTTATTTCTCCCCCCAAAGACAAGATCAAGAGGGCTTTGATAAACCTATCAGGAGAAAACAGATGTATCTCCGGCCCGAAACAGGATGACACTCTTCGCGGCAAAAAAGACGCTTTTTGGCAGGTCGGCGAAAGGACGCAGGCTCATTTTCTTCCTCGGGCTTGCCGTTACGATCTTGTTTACGGCCCTTTACATCTTTCCGCCGGCATTCCTGGGGGTTTTGGACAAGAAACTATACGATCATCTGCTTAGGTCTTATCAGCCCGGTGAAATCGCCTCGAATCAAATCATCATCGACATCGATGAAAAAAGCCTTAAGCTTTTCGGCCAATGGCCCTGGCCCCGCTGGCGCGTCGCCCTTCTGCTCGGGAAGATAAAGGCCTTGGGGGCCGTAAGCGTCGGGATGGATATGGTTTTTCCCGAGGCCGACCGAACTTCTTTAGATGTCTTGCAAAAAGAGATTGCCAGGGATCTTAAGATGAACGTCGACTTTTCCCGCCTTCCCGAAACCGTCCGGGATAACGATCTGATCCTCGCCTCGACCCTTGCCGGGGGGCCTTATGTTTTAGGTTACAGTTTCCTCTTTTCGGAAAGGGAAGAGCGTCCTGGGGCCTGCCTTCTTCATCCGCTGAACATTACGGTCATCAAAGGGCCCGGGGTACGGGATGAAACCGGGGCCTTCTATAAGGCAACGGGAGGGGTCTGCAACCTGGAGGCGCTGGCCGGGGCGGCAAGGTTGACGGGTTTTTTCAACACGATTCTAGATGATGATGGGGTCCTGCGCAAAACCCCCCTGCTTATCGTGTATGAGGGGAAATTTTATCCGAGTCTCGCCCTGGCCACGTTAATAGAGGCCTCCGGGATAAAACAAATCACCGTCTGGTTGAACGCAGGAGGTGTCGAAAAGATTGCCCTGGATAAAACGATAATCCCGGTCGATGGGAGGGGAAACATGCTTGTTAATTATCGCGGCGGGGCCTTTGCCTTTCCCTATGTTTCCGCCGCCGATATTCTCCTGGATCTTGTCCCCAAAGAAAAGGTAGAGGGAAAGATTGCCTTCCTGGGAACCACGGCGGTGGGGGCCGGCGAATTCCGGGCAACCCCGCCGGATCCGATCTTTCCCGGGGTTGAGGTTCATGCCACGGTCACAGACAACATCATCAAGAAGGATTTTCTTCACAGGCCAAACTGGGCTCAAGGATTGGAAGTTGCCCTGGTTGCCGTCTCCGGGCTCATTTCCACCCTGCTTCTTGCCCTGACCGGGGCCTTCTGGGGATTTTTCGTTCTTGCCCTTTTCGGTTACGGTTTATGGGAGTTTTCCTTAATGCTGTTCCAATCAAGAGGACTGGTGATCTCAGCCCTGATGCCGCTCATTGCGGCGGCGGCCAATTTTTCTCTGCTCACCGCGGTAAAGTATTTTCAGGAGGAAAGAAAACTCAAGGGAAAGATCGTAGAGCTCCTCTACACCCAGGAGTTTACCATCCAATGTCTGGCCTATCTGACGGAAACCAGGGACAGCAACACCGGAGGACATATTCTCCGGTGCCAGCATTATGTAAAATCTCTCGCCCGACAGATGGCATCGATGGATAAGTTCCGCCGGGCTCTGGATGAGGATACCATCGACCTGCTTTATAAATCCGCACCGCTTCACGACATAGGCAAGGTGGGAATATCCGACAACATCTTAAGGAAGCAGGGACGGTTGGACGATGCCGAATTCGCCGAAATGAAACGGCATCCGGCCCTCGGCCTTAGAGCCCTCTTGACCGCGGAGCAAAATTACGGGAAACTGGTTGACAACCGGTTTCTCCAATACGGAAAGGAGATGTCCTATGCCCATCACGAGAAATGGGATGGGACAGGTTATCCGGAAGGTCTCAAAGGGGAAGAGATTTCCCTGTTAGGCAGGATCATGGCCATTGCCGATGTTTACGATGCGCTGATTTCCAGGAGGCCCTATAAGAAACCGATGACCCATGCGGAGGCCGTTGCCTTTATCGCCGGGGCCCGGGGAAGTCATTTCGATCCGGATATTGTCGATGCCTTCCTGAAGATTCACGAGGAATTCGATGCCATTGCCAGAAGGCTTCCGGACTTCGAAACCGCCTCTGTCTGATCCCGGGGCAACCGACGGGCATCATCCCTGCCTCCGAGGGTGACGACGGCAACAGGATGCCGGGGAGGGGGAAGCCGGTGCGCCTCTCTTAAGTTAATTGACGAAAAAAAGCGGATTTGACTATGGAAAGACCGGATATAAGATTGAACCGGATCTCGAATTATATTGAGCAGATGCCCAGTCTGTCCACGACGGTGACAAAGGTCATCGAGATTTGCGAAAACCCGGCCAGTTTGCCGAATGATTTAGGGAGGGTGATTTCCCTGGATCCCGTTCTCACCGGCAAGGTGCTCAAGTTGATCAATTCCGCCTACTATGGCCTTGGCAACCAGGTATCTTCCGTGACCAGGGCCATTATTCTCCTGGGACTAAATACGGTAAAGAATATGGCCTTAAGCACCGCTGTTCTCGATACTCTCAGGGACAGGGAGAAGGCGGGAGATCTTTCGCCGGATGATTTCTGGCTTCACTCGCTCGGGGTAGGGATAACGGCGAAGAACCTGGCGGCGTTCAAGGGCGTGCCGGTGGCAGGAAGAGACGAATATTTTGTAGGCGGATTGCTTCATGATCTGGGTAAAATTGTGATCAACCGTCTGTTTAGGGAAGAATATGCCCTCGTTCTGGCCCGGGCCAGAAATGAGAAGACCCTCCTCAAACAGGTCGAGATGGAGGTCCTGGGACTTGATCACGAAATCGTAGGAGAGATGATAGTTTCCAAATGGAAGCTCAACGAAGCGATCGTTGCAGCGATTCGACATCATCACCGGCCGGAGGCGGCCCCGGATGACAACCGCTTTTTCGTGGAGGTCGTTAGAATTTCCGACCTCTTTGCCAATCTCGGGAGGATCGGTTCCGCAGGCAATTGTTTTGTTGATGAGACGTGTTTTGAGGCTCTGCGGGAACGGCTCGGCATCACGCCGGAGTTCCTTTCCGGGCTTGATGGGATTGTCGCGGCGGATACGGAGAAGGCGAAAATATTTCTTCAATTGGGCGGAAAGGGTTGATTGATGAAGGTTAAATTCTGGGGAGTCCGAGGTTCCATCCCCTGCCCCGGCCGTAAGACCGTCAAATACGGGGGTAACACGTCCTGTCTGGAGGTGGTCATTGAAGATGCCCGCCGGGAGATTATCGTCGATGCGGGATCGGGGATAAGGGAGCTGGGTATCGACCTGCTTAACCGGAATCCTTCCCGGAGCTCCATTCAGGCCGATCTTCTAATAACCCATACCCATCTGGACCACATTTTGGGGTTGCCTTTCTTTGCCCCCATCTATCTCAAGAAGACCAGACTGAGGATCATGGGCCCCCTGACCTATGAAGATGAATCGCTGGAGAGCGCCGTCACCGGACAGTTCTCCTATCGCTACTTCCCGGTCAGGCTCTCCGAGCTGGCTTCGGAGATGGAGTTTGTCGCCCTGAAGGAAGAGAGCCTCGACTTGGGCGACGGCATCGGCCTTTCGACGAAGTATCTCAATCATCCGGTCTCCTGCCTGGGCTATCGGCTGGAATATGGAAACAAGGTATGCTGCACGGTTTTTGACACCGAACCTTTTCAAAACCTCTTCTGCACCGATCCGGGGGATCCGTCCTTCGATGAAGCCATGGCCCTGGAAGGGGGGGAGGCGGCTCGGGAGGCGAATCAGAGGGTCGAGGAATTCCTGGCCGGGGCGGATCTCCTCATCTACGACGCCCAATACACCCGGGGCGAATACGCCGCCTCCCGGGTCGGCTGGGGACACACGGCAATCGAGGAGGCTTACGCTGTCGCCGGAAGGAACGGGGTGAAAAGACTCGCCCTTTTTCATCATGATCCCCTGCGGACCGACGGGGAAATAGATGCCTTGGCGGAGAAATTAGCCGCCGGAGCGGGTCCGGACATGCCGGAGGTCTTCTTTGCCCGGGAGGGGATGGAGGTGGAGTTGTAAACGAAGGCCTCCCGGGAGAGTTGATCGGGAGCCCCTTCGAACGAGGCCTAACCCTTGGTGCCGGGCCCCTTTATCTTCTCCAGGGCCCGGATGAATTGTCGGTTGTCATCCCGGCGGCCGACGGTTACCCGGCCGCAGGTGGGATAGCCCCACATCCCTCCCGGCCGGATGATGATCCCTTCCTTCAGGAGGGCTTTAGTCAAGTCATCCCCATCCCGGCGGAAATCGATCAGGATAAAGTTCGCCTGGCTTTGGACAAAGGGGAAGCCCAGGCGGGCAAGCTCCCAATACAGGTATTTCCTTCCCGCAGCCACGGTCTTGATCGATTTCTCCGCATGGTCCCGGTCGGCGAGGGCCGCCGCCGCCGCCGCCTGGGCGAGCCTGCCGACGGGAAACGGCTCCCTCACCCGGTTGAGGCAGTCGATAAGCTCAGGATTCCCCAGGGCGTAGCCGATCCGGAGGCCGGCCAATCCGTAAACCTTTGAGAAGGTTCGCAGGACGATAATGTTTCTTCCCTCCCTCACGTAATCGGCCCCCTGCGGGTATTGGCCGTCCTCGACGAATTCTCCATAGGCTTCGTCTAAGACCACGATAACCCCCGGGGGAAGATCGGCAAGGAAGCGTTCAAGTTCGTCTTTCCTGACGATGGTTCCGGTGGGATTGTTCGGATTGCAGATGAAGATAAGCTTGGTTTTCTCTCCTGCGAGTTCGCCCATGGCCGGCAGGTCATGGCGGAAATCCTTGAGGGCGACCTTGCGGACTATCCCTCCCATGATCTTCGCGGCGGTTTCATAGACGGGAAAGGTGGGGTGGGCCAGGATCACCTCTTCCCCTTCGTTTAGAAAGGCCTCAGCAATCATCAGGATAAGGTTGTCCGCGCCGTTGGAGACGACGGTGGATTCGCCGGGAAGACGGGTATGCCGGGCCAGGGCCTCTTTCAAGAGGCTGCAGGGTCCTTCGGGGTAGAGATGGATGCGACCCAGTTCCCTCTTTATGGCCTCTACGGCCTTCCGGGAAGGTCCCCGGAGGTTTTCGTTCGAGGCGAGCTTTCTCCATCTTTTCACCCCTTCATCCTTCGTTACCTCTTCAATCGCCTTGCCGGGTATATAGGCGACCAGTTCCCTGATCCCCTTTCGGGAAAGATCCCTTTCCATTTCTCCTCCTTAGTTGACAATGCCCCTGATCCCGCCTGGGTAAGGCAGGTCTCACTTAGAATTTATCGCCCCCGGTGTCAAGTAAATCGCCTGCCCGGGCGGCTGTATTCAAAATTCCCGGTCATCCGCTGAAGATAACGTGAGCGATCAGGGTCAGAGAGATGATGATTAGCAGGAGATTGATCCCGATCTCGAATCGGTGCGCAGGCAAGGCCCGGCACAGCCGGTTCCCGACAACGACCGCCAGGACCAGGGAGGGGACGGCAAGAAGATAGAGCCAGCCGACCCTGGGGGTCCACAGGCCCGCTGCGGCATGGCTGGAAACGATCAAAATACCGGTGGGGAAGAAATACCCCTGAAGGGTCGCCCGGAATTCGTCTGGAGACCAGCACTTCAGGGTTCCATAGACAACGACCGGAGGCCCGTTGACATTGTAGGCGCCCCCCAGGATTCCCGAAAGGAATCCGAAGGGGTAAGACCAAAGGTCGCTTACGGGTTTTGCTCTCTGCGGTTTTATCAGGCCCAGGAGAGAAAAACCCAGGAGAAAAAGGGCGAGAAACAGCTTCACCAATGATTCGGTCACCAGGGTAAGCAGCATAATCCCCAGGGGAATGCCCGAAAGAGAGGACAACACCAGGCGCCAGGTGCTTCTTATCCGCACATGGCGCCAATCGGTGACCAGCATGTAGAGGGCCATGGTTTGGGCGATCAGGGCGACAAGCGGGGTAACTTCCTTCATGCTAAGCTGAGTCATGGCCAGAAGAGGCATGGCGATCAAGGCGTTGCCGAAACCGAAGACCACCCGGATCAGGGCGGAGATGAAGGACACCAGGACAACAGACAGGACAAGTTCCAAGTTCATAAGGCAATCGGGCGGCGCCGACCTCGATTCTCAATCGCTTCTTCCGGCGGCGAAGGCTGTCTTCTCCATAATCACAATCCGGCCCGATCCTCAACCCTTTTATTTCGCCCCGGCGGAAGCGCCGTTTGGGTTCTTCCGTTTCGTGATTCGTCGCCTGTTCGTTTCGTTGACGAAGGGGGCTCATTCTGTTATGATCTGGAGGGTAAATAAGCTTGAGGAAGGGGACGATAATGGACAAACGGGAAGCTGTCTTGGACATCTTCAGAGGCGCTCTGGATACGGTCCTCCCGGTAAACCTCATCAGGGAGGCCCTCCGCCTGGAGGGGGACGATCTTGTCGTAGAGGGGAAGAGATACCGTCTCGACGATTACCGGCGGATCTTTATCTTCGGAAGCGGCAAGGCCTCCCTCGAGATGGCCAAGGCTGCGGAGACCATTTTGGGGGAGAGGGTTTCCGGGGGTCTGGTCGTGGGCAACTATGAAGATCAAAGCCTAAGAAGGGTTAGAACTTACGCCAGCAGCCATCCTATCCCGACGGAAAAGAGCATCGAAGCCGCGGAAATGCTTTCCTCGTCCCTGGCCTCCCTGGATGACGGCGACCTTTACCTCTACCTCCTCTCCGGCGGCAACTCGGCCCTGGTGGAAAAACCGATCCCCCCTGTCACCCTGGGGGAGATCCAGGAGATGATCAAATTGCTCCTCAACTGCGGCGCCCCGATCGAGGAGATGAACATGGTGAGGAAGCACCTCTCTACGGTCAAGGGAGGGCGGCTCGGGCGTTTCGCGCGGGCCCGGGGCATCGTCCTGGTGGTATCCGACGTCATCGGCGACGATCTCGAGGCTATCGGATCCGCCCCTCTTTTTTGCGATTCTTCCAGCTACCAGGACGTGGCGGCGATCTTCTCCCGCTATGAGCTCTGGGAGAAGGTTCCCGCAAGCATCGCCTCGATCATCAAAAAGGGTCTCTTAGGGGAGATTGAGGAGACCCCTAAGCAGCCCTCCCCCCTTATCGATCATTTCATCATCGGCAGCAATCTGAAGCTGCTGGTAAAGGGAAAGGAACGGGCCCAAGCCCTCGGTTTTAAAACCGCCATCATGACCTCCCGGCTCCGGGGAGAGGCCCGGGAGGCGGCCAAGGCAGTCCTCTCCCTGGGCGAAGAGATTGCAAATACGGGCAATCCGTTCGCCCCGCCGGTTTGCCTGCTCTTCGGGGGAGAGACCACGGTCACCGTGAGAGGGCGGGGCCGGGGGGGGAGGAATCAGGAGATGTGTCTGTCTTTGCTCAAGGAGATGAAGGGGGATCCCCGATTCTGTTTCCTAAGTGCCGGGACCGACGGGATCGATGGGGCATCCGATGCCGCAGGGGCCGTAGTGGACAAGGAGAGCTACCGGATCGCCCGGGAACTCTCCCTCAACTTCGACACCTACTTAGGACAGAACAATTCCTACGAGTTCCTGAAGAAGACCGGGGACTTGATCATCACCGGCCCCACCGGGACAAACGTAATTGATATGTCCATTCTGATTGTAACCAAGGACAATGGGTTATGAGAACTTTTCTGATCTTCGTCTTGATCATCGCCGGCTGGTTTGTCTTGAACCGCTATATCCTGCCCAAACTCGGCGTCCCCACCTGACTGTCCGGCGGGGACGGGAAGGATTCCTGTAAGAAACCGGACTAGCGATCGGTAACGATGTGATCGGGCTCCTTGAGAAACGGGGTCATTGCCGCCGCGGCGATAAGCAGGACGGCGGCTCCGAAGTAGGCGATATCGAAGGTTTGATACTTATCGTACATCTTGCCCGCGAGAAAGGCCAGCATGAACCCGCCTACCCCCCAGGCGGTGAAGACCAGGCCGTAGTTGGAGCCGAAATTTTTAAGACCGTAGAAGTCTTTCGTAACCGACGGAAAGAGGGAGAGGTTGGCCCCGTAATTGGCCCCGATCAGGGCGGAGATGATCGCCATGGTCAGGGTGGCCCCCAGCAGGTTCGAAGGAGACGCCAGAGAGAGCAGGAGAATTGCCGCCGCTTGGCAGACGAAAGAGCCCAGCAGGGTGGCCTTGCGACCGATCCGATCGCTGATTACCCCGGCTGCGATCCGGCCGGCGCCGTTGCCGACGGCGAGCACCGCGACGAGAACAAACCCGAGTTGAATGTTGGCCTGCTTGTCCGCTATGGCGGCAAGCTTGCTGATAATCATCAGACCCGCCCCGGCCCCGCAGGCAAACATGAACCAGAGCATGTAGAATTGAACGGTGGAAAGCATTTCTTTCGGCGAAAAATCCAGTTTCTTGCTGCCGTTTACGACCGGGGCGGCGGGGATGTCTCCCGCCGGGACATATCCCTTAGGCGGGGCTTTGAGCAGTTGGGCCAGGGCCACCACGATCAGGAGAAAAGCCAGGCCCATCGCCGCGACCGAGGCGTTTACCCCCCAGATGCCGATCATCCAGGAGGTTAAGGGCGCCGCATAGACGCTGGCGAGCCCGAAGCCGGCTACCACAATCCCGGAAATGAGACCAGTCCTGGCCGCCTGGAACCACTTGACCGCAGGCGGCGTGGCGGAGGCGTAGCCGCAGCCGATGCCCGCCCCCCCCAGCAGACCGAAGCCGATAATGTAACCAAGGGGAGAGGTGGTGAAACTGGCGATCAAAAACCCTATTCCCACGAGCAGCCCCCCGAGGCTTGCCACCAGCCGGGGCCCGATCAGGTCCTGCATCCTTCCCGCCGGCACCATGATAATCGAAAAAACCAGGCAGGCTACGGCATAAGGCCAGGACTTATCGCTCTCGCTCCAGTTCCAGGAAGAGGGGATCCCTGCGCTGATAACGCTCCAGGTATAGAGTATTCCCAGGGCCAGGTTGATCCCCATCCCGGCGAAGGTGACTATCCAGCCGGTGTTCGTATTTGTTCTTGTCGCTCTATCTTTTTCCACGTTCAAAAAGCAATTCCTTCCAGTTGTATTATTCGGTGATTTCATTAAAAGGCGACCTGGCCGGAGGATTTCTGCAAAAATAAATCCTCCGGGCGGCCGCCTGAAAAAGCGACCCATCTTAACCGATATCTGAAATTTGTCAAGAGATATGATTGGAATGAGATATGATTGGAAGAGGTGAACTGGAAGAGGTGAACTTGACAGACGTATTTATTCTGATACAATGGATCCATGAGCGAGCCAATTTTATCCGTAAAGTTTTTCCGCTCGGAGGCCGGGAATGAACCAGTCCGTGAGTTTCTGCGTGAATTGTCACTGGAGGACCGTAAGATCATTGGCACTGACATAAAGGAAGTCCAATTTGGTTGGCCCTTAGGTATGCCTATTGTGCGGAAGATGGAAAAAGACCTGTGGGAGGTTCGTAGCCATCTTGAGGGACCCATAGCAAGAGTGCTGTTTACTGTAATAGAAGGGCATATGGTTTTGCTGCATGGGTTCATCAAAAAAGCACAGAAAACACCAAGGTCTGAACTCGATACAGCAAAGGCTCGCAAAGCAGAGCTCGGGGGTCATTTATGAGTAATCCACATATCGGTAGTGATTTCGATGAATTCCTTAAGGAAGAGGGGATTCACGAAGAGGTTACTGCAGCGGCTCTTAAGCGGGTCATCGCGTGGCAGTTGGATAAAGTGATGAAATCCAAGGGTATCACTAAAACTGAGATGGCCTCGCGGATGCATACCAGTCGGGCGGTAGTTAATCGTCTTCTCGATGAAGATGACACAAGTGTAACATTAGCTACATTGGCGCGGGCGAGTCTGGCAATTGGTGTGCCGCTGAAAATTGAATTTGCCGTAAATGCAGACGCATAACAGGCGCATCGAGGCGGACGGCGGGAAGGGGGCCGTGGCGCTACGGGGCGAGGTTTTTTACCGCCGCCGCTAATGGATAGCGTTACACGTCAAAATATAAACTTCATAATAATTTCGGTAAAATTAGACATCAACGGTAATCGGGGAAGGGATGTTTAGCTGTTCTAAAGTACGCAGCTTATCCCTTTCCCCATCAGACCAGCGGCGAAGCATTGGTTGTCCGAGACACAACTCGCCGGTAACCG
>JBBIJM010000073.1:0-11991 GCA_037445955.1 Syntrophobacterales bacterium | reverse complement strand
TGAAGGATCTTGAGGTTCAAAGGGGGGGGTAACTACCCTTCATGTTCCTGCTCTTCAAATTAAAGACGGCGAGATCTTCTGCCTCATCGGACCCAATGGGTCGGGAAAAACGACCCTTCTGCAAACCTTATCCTATTTAGAGCCCTCCTTTAACGGGAAGATCTTCTTCCGAGGGAAGCAGGTCAAGGCGGATCGTTCGCTGGAATACCGGAGAAAACTGGCAATGGTTTTCCAGGAACCCCTTCTCTTTAATACGACGGTTTTCAATAATATCGCCTCGGGCTTAAAGATTCGACGGTTGAATAGAGGGGAAATCAATGCCAGGGTGATGGAACAGATGGAACGATTCGGAATAAGCCATCTTGCGAGACGTTCCGCCAGAACCCTTTCCGGAGGAGAGGCGCAGAGGACGAGTCTTGCCCGGGCTTTTGCCCTCGGACCGGAGCTGCTTTTTTTGGATGAGCCCTTTGCCGCGCTCGATCAGCTTACCCGGGAATCTCTCCTGGGCGATCTGAAGAACATTCTCGGTCAGACCGGCACAACGACGATCCTGGCGACGCACGATCGGAAGGAGGCCCTGGGCTTTTCGGGTCTGGTAGCGGTGATGAATCGTGGCCGGATCGAACAACTGGGCCCTCCGGACGAGGTGGCCAATTTCCCGGCGACGGAGTTTGTCGCCTCTTTTGTCGGCATGGAAACGATCCTGAGGGGGAGAGTGATCAGGAAAAACGGCGGCACGTTCGTAGCCGACGTTTCGGGAAAGGACATTGAAGCGGTAGGGGAGGTGCTTTTGGGGGAGTCGGTCGTTCTGTGTATCCGTCCGGAGAACGTCACCCTTTCGACGCAACCCCTGAGGGAGCCGACCAGCGCCAGAAACGTCTTTCCAGGGAGGATTACAAAAATGGTTTCCTTCGGTCCCTATCAAAAAGTATTGCTTGATTGCACGTTTCCGCTCTCTGGTTATGTGACTAACCGTTCTCGGGACGAGTTATCCTTGACCGAAGGAAAAGAGGTGCAGGCCTCTTTTAAGGCAACGGCGGTCACGGTTATCAAAGAACGGTGATGCCGAAAGAGGTGGCCTGTTCGGGGTCACCCTTCAAGGTCCCCGGGCTGATCCTTTCTAAGGCGCAGGATCTGCCAGAGCCTCCCGAAGGCCCGCCTGAAGGGGGGAATGGAAGAGATGACCGAGGCCAGGGTGACAAGGAAGAGGATAAGACAGATCGGCCTGGTGAAGAAGGGGGTGAGATCGCCGTCGCTAAGCACGAGGCCCCGGCGGAGGTTTTTATCCACGATGTCCCCGAGAATGATCCCCAAAACGAGCGGGGCCATGGGATATTTCATCTCCCGGAGGGCAAAGCCGATGAGACCGAAGGCGATCATCACCCAGATGTCGAAGAGGCGGTTGGTGATCGCATAGGCGCCGATGGTGCACAGCACGAAGACAACGGGCATGAGCCTCGTCCGTTTGATGGTCAGGACCTTAAGGAGAGGTTTGGTCAGGGCCAGGCCATAGACCAGGATGGCCAGGGTGGCGAAGAAGACCATGGCCACTACCTGATAGAAGAACTGGGGGGATTCGACGAAGATCATCGGTCCCGGTCTGATCCCGTGGATGAACATCGCCGCCAGAAGCACCGCCGCCGGAGCCGAGCCCGGAATGGCCAGGGTAAGGGCGGGGATGATCGCCCCGGGAACCACCGAGCTGTTTCCCGTTTCCGCCGCCATGAGCCCCTCTACGGACCCCTTGCCGAATTTCTCCTTCTCCTTGCTTTTCCTCCGGGCGGCGGCGTAGGAAACCCAGGCGCCGATATCTTCGCCGACCCCGGGGATGATGCCGATGCCCGTGCCGATGAGACCGCTTCTTACAATGGTCCGCCGGTAGCGGAAGATGTCGGCGAACCTGGGGATCACGCTGTCTTTGGGATCGTCCGCTATTTCCACCGGCGGATTCTTCATCACGCTCAAGATCTCCGCCAGGCCGAAGGCCCCCACCATGGCGGGAATCAGGGCGAATCCGCCTAACAGTTCGGTTTTGCCGTAGGTGAACCGGGCGTAGGCATGGATCCCCTCCTGGCCTACCATGGCTACCAGGAGCCCCAGAAACCCGGCGATCCAACCCTTGAGAGGATCCTCCCGGGCGGTGAGATGCCCGGAGATGATGATGCCGAAGATGCCCAGCCAGAAGAATTCGAACGACTGAAACTTGAGGGCGTAATTGCCCAGGATCGGGGCGAGCATGGCCAGGAAGAACATGCCGATCATGCTCCCGATTACCGATCCCGAGGTCGCCACCCCCATGGCCCGGCCGGCCTGCCCCTGTTTCGCCAGGGGAAAGCCGTCGAGGGTGGTGGCGGCATTTGCCGGCGTCCCCGGTATGTTGATCAGGATCGCCGTCCTGCTGCCCCCGTAAATGGCCCCGACATAAACACAGATCAGGTTCATGATGGCAAGTTCCGGGCTGAGCTTGTAGGTGAGGGTGGTGAGCAGGGCGATTCCCATGGTGGCGGTAAGCCCCGGCAGCGCCCCGATTAGGATCCCCAGGAGGCTGGACCAAGCCAGATGAAAAAGGGAGACCGGGGTGAGAAACCCGGCGATCGCCCCTAGAAACATCCCGATATTATCCAGTAACACGATTGTTTCCCCTTAAGGCAGTTTCACCAGGAAAATCCTCTCAAAGACCAAAGATACGATGGCGGTGGTTGAGACGGCCAGGGCCGCCGCCACGAGAACCACCCTCAGCCGTTCCCCTGGCGGCTGAATCTTCTTGAATTCAAAGAGAAGAACGAAGAGAAACACGAAGGCCCCGGTGGCAAGCCAGTAGGGTACGCTGCCGATCAAGATCCCCGCGTAAGCCACGGTTAGAGAGGCGGTAATAACGAGCCTGCGGTTGCCCGGTTCGGCCAGCGCCCTGGCCAGGTCCCCTGTCCCCAGGCGATAGCCTCCCTTAAGTACCGATCTTACCGTTAAAACGAGGCCGAAAACAAACAGAACCGAGGCGAAGAAGGCGGGAACGATTCCCGGGACGCTCAGGGGATGAACGTTGAGATGTCCCAGGCGATCCATGAACCAGGATTCGACAAGAACATAGACACTCAGTCCCATAAGGACGAGCCCGGTGATGAAGTCGGCTTTGATCATCTCTTGAAAGGCTTTGGAAGGGTACACCCGGGGCGGACCAAGAAGCCCTCTTTCAGGATCTTCGCCCGCCCCCGGCAGCCTTACTGTCTCGGCATTCCCACCTGATCGGGCCGCACCTTGGCAGTGCCCCCGTCAAACAGGCCCCAGGCCGAATTGACGATAGACGGCCAAGCTATTCTTAAGGCCTCCTCGCCAAAGAAAGGGGCCACTATCTGGCCGCGGCGGCTGGCGAATTCTTCGAGGGACTTGGATTTGGGGATCCTCTCCCGCCAGATCCTGTTCATCGTCTCCACGATCTCTTTCGGGGCGCATTTGGGGATCCAGATGCCGAAGTAGACCGGGTCGGCGGCAACCTTGGGGAGCCACCGGGTTGCCGAGGGAACGACGCCGAAGCCGTCGATGGTGATGGCCTCCGGGGTCAGGGCGGCTAAGGGCCGGAGCCTTTTGGCGCGGATCATCTCTATCTGTTCGCTCAAAAGCTGGGTGGTGGCCATGGTTTCGCCGCCTACGGTGGCGATCACCGCGGGGCCTCCCCCGTCGTAGCTCACCGGTTTGTAGTCGCCGCCGCTGGCCCGCTTAACCGCCTCGATGGCCGAATGCCCAGCCGAAGGAACGCCGGCTATGGCCACGGCGACCCTTTTCGGATCCTTCCTCATGAGCTCGATGAATTCGGGGAAGTCCTTTACCGGGGCTGCCGGGTGGACGGACACCACCGTGGCGTTAGCGCTGTTCAGATAGATGTGCCAGTCTTCCGCCCTCGTATTCACCGTGCCGGTGATAATGTAGGTTCCCAGATCCTTGATTGCCCCGGAGGCCCAGGTGTAGCCGTCGCAGGGAGAGTCGAGCACGCTCTTCGTGCCGATGGCCCCGCCGCCGCCGGGCTGGTTGACAACGACGATCTTCTGGCCGAGGGCCGCCTCCAGATCGCCCACGATGGATCTTACCGCCATGTCCGTCGAACCGCCCGCCCCCCAGGGGACGATGATCCGGACCGGCTTCACCGGTTTCCAATCCTGGGCGAAAGAAGGGCCGACCACTGTAACAAGGGCAAAAGACACGATTAAAGCGGATAACAACTTGCTTAGGCGCATAAATCTCCTCCTTCAAGGCTTTGGTGGGGCTAATTTAGTAAATCTCCCCTTATCTCTACTTGCGGTATATCCCGGTGTCAAGGGAAAAGGTTCGCCCTCAAGGGGATTCGCAACGGGTCGCTTGGAGAAGGTATGAGGCGGCATCCCTGAAAGGGGGCCAGAGATTTGAATAAGGTCAATTGAAGAGGCTTCTGGCGGGGGTTCTCTTAGGCTCTGTTTCCTTTTACATCCGGCGCCGTCAGGTACATAATGGCCGCCGAAAGGATCGCCAAAACGGAACCGAGCCCCAGGGCGGCGCTCCAGCCGAGCCACATGGCCAGATAGCCGGTGACGCCCGGAGCCACGATCGAGGCGAAGGCGCTTCCCGTATTCATCAGCCCGGTGATGAGTCCGGCCTTCTTTATATTCATATCCATCGGCAGGCTCCAGTAGGCCGGGAGCATGACGCCGGCAAGGAGGATGGTGACGGTGATCAGGGCGACCGCCGTTTCCGCGTCCTTGACTTGTGTCGAGAGCCAAAGACAGACCGCCATAACCGGAGCTCCGCAGTAGATCAGCGTCCGCCTGGCCCGGCCGATTGCGAAGCCGCGTTTGACCAGGCTGTCGGAAATGTACCCGGCGGCATTCGAGCTGATCAGGGCGGCAAGCCAGGGCAGAGAGGCATAGAACCCCATTTTCAGGAGGGTAAAGCCCTGGGCCTGGACCAGATAGGTGGGCAGCCAGTTCAAAAAGAGCCACCAGGTGTAGGTGAAACAGAAGTAGGAAATCGTAAGCCCCCAGACCGCCCGGGACCGGACCGGGGCATCGCCCACGGCTATCCCCTCTTCCGCCACCGTTGCCTCGCCTATCTCGCGCAGGTCCTCCGCGGTCACCGCCGGGTGATCCGACGGCTTCTCGGTGCTGTAAAGGAGCCAGGCCCCGGCCCAGATGAAGCCCAAAACGGCAAAGAAGTAAAATACCGCCTGCCAGGAGAAGGCCGTCATGATCCAGACGGCAACGGGGGTGGCGATTAGCGGGCCGGCGGCTATTCCCGAGAGATTCATCCCCTGGATGCGGGCCCGGGCCCTCCGGGGAACCCAGCGGGAAAGTACGCTCGTCGCCCCGGGAAAGTTCAGCCCTTCCGCCAGGCCCAGAAGCCATCGGGCCAGATACATGAGAAGCGGGGAGAAGGCAAGAGGGGTGATCAGGGTAAAAAAAGACCAGGCGGTGCTGCCCGCGGCCAGTACCCGGCGTCCCCCGAACCGGTCGCTAAGCAGGCCCGCCGGAATCTGGGTCAGGATATAGCCCACCCCGAACATGGACATGGCAATCCCCATGATCCCCAGATCCCAGTTGAAATATTTCATGATCGCCGGGGCGGTGACGGAAAAGATCACCCGGTCAAAGTAGCAGATCATCGTGTTTATGAAGATGAAGAAACCGATGGTCCAGTAGGCGGGCAGGAGCCGCTTTTTCTTTGGTTTGAGGCTTTTGGTCATCGGTGTCTTTTCTGTTTCGGCATTAATTAAGGCCATTAGGGCCTGCGCCAAGAGCAGGGACTATAGCCGGGAGGTCTCCCGGTGTCAATGAGAACCTGCCAGGCGGGTTTCCTGAGGCATTAGCCCGGGATCTGTGATATGTGCTTTCGGGAAATCCGGATCAAAAAAAGGGGTAGAAAAATGGACTGGATTAAATGCGATGTGCTCGTAGTCGGCGGCGGCGGCGGCGGCCTGAGGGCGGCGCTTGCGGCCAAGGAAAAAAACCCGGCCCTGAAAGTTGTCCTTGCCACCAAGGGAAAACTCGGGAAAAGCGGCACCACGGCCCTGGCCTGTTCCGACAGGATGGCTTTTCACGTTACCCTGGCCCAGACCAAGCCGGGGGGTCCCGCCTCCTTCTGGTATCATGCAAGAGACATCTACGAAATCGGCGGCCGGGTATCCGACGGCAACCTGGCGGTGATTCTCGCCGAGCGCGCGGCAGACGCCTTCGACTATCTGGACAGGCTGGGCGTTCCCTTTGTACGAAAGGGGGGAGTGGTCGATCAATTCGTAACGGACGGCTCCGAATTCGCCCGGGCCTGCTACACCGGGCCGAAAACGGCGGTGCATATCGAGGAGGCCCTAGTCGCGGCGGTGAGGAAGACGGATATCGAGATTTGCGAAAGGTGCATGGTGGTCGAACTTCTCCTTAGCGAAGGGAAGGTGGCTGGGGCGCTGGCGGTTCAGAAGGGCGGTTTCGGCGGGTCGGAAGGAATCCTGGTTTTCGAAACGGCAAATATCATCCTGGCTACGGGAGGGGCGGGCAAGGCCTATAGGCATAACGTCTATCCCGGGGGCATGACCGGCGACGCCTGCGGCCTGGCCTATCGGGCCGGGGCCTCTTTGGTGAACATGGAATTTATCCAGATCGGCATCGCCTCCCTTAAGACCAAACTGAACTGTTCCGGCAGCGCCCTGCGGGCCGTGCCCAGGCTCGTAAACGATCGGGGCGAGGAGTTTTTGCCCGGATATTATCCCGAAGGAACCCCTCCGGAGGAGATCTTCAATTACGTCTTTCAGAAAGGGGCAAGCTGGCCGGTTACCTTCGAGCATAAGACCCACGTTATAGACCTGGCGGTCTACAAGGAGATCGGCAAGGGCCGCCGGGTTTATCTCGACTACGGGGAAAACCCCAGGGGTTTCGTCTTCGATAACCTGTCCCTTTCCAACCGAAGGCGTTACGGGAAGGAGATAACCGTTGATCTGGGTCTGAAGGAAAGGAGAAAAAACCCGCTCAACCGGCTTAAGGAAATAAACGGGGCGACCATAGCCTGGCTGAAGGAACGGGGGATCGATCTTGAGGCGGGGGAGCGGATAGAAATCGCCGCCTGTATCCAGCATTTCCAGGGAGGGGTGAAGATCGGCGACAAGGGAGATACGGATATCGAAGGCCTCTATGCGGTCGGAGAATGCGCCGGCGGCCAGCACGGCGCCAACCGGCCGGGAGGGAACGCGCTGCTGGACGGCCAGGTTTTCGGAAAGATCGCAGGCGCCGCCGCCGCGGCAAGAGCCGGTGGAATCCGGAGGCGGGAAGGGAAACCGCTTTCCCGGGAGGAGCCAAAGAGGTGTCTCTTCCGTCTCAAAGAGCGGCTTAAGGCGGCCTCCGGGATGTCCGCGAGGGAGATCCGCAGGAAATTGCGGGAGATCATGAACCGGGAGGCAAGTGTCGTCCGGACCGAAGCCGGGCTCAAGAAGGCCCTTGCCCGGCTTGAGTCTTTCAAAGAAGCCGGGTTAAGGCAGGAGCCGGGGCGATACGTTTATGCCTGTGAAACGGAGAATCTGCTCCTGACGGCGGAGATGATACTTCGGGCGGCGGCCTTGAGGGTGGAAAGCCGTGGGCCGCACCTTACCTTTGCCGATTATAACGACCTCAAGCCCGTGGATAAGATGGATCCCGCGTGGCAAAGGTATATAGTCATCAGGGAGCGGGAGGGAAGGATGGAACTCCAGCCGGAAAAGCCGCTGCCCCTGCCCGGGGAAGAGTGTTTCAAATAGCAAGGCGCTGCCTTGGCCTCTCTCCCCGGCGCCCCCTGGGTCGTTGACATCCCCCGGGGATTGTCCTATAAGCGGATTTGTTGTCTGAAATATTAGAAAGCTCTCCAAATATTAGATAACCGAGGTGGATGTGATCATCGCCGATATGAATGAAATGAGCGGACGGACCTATCCCGCCCGCCGCCGGACGAGGAATCTGGTCGGCGGGGCATCGCCGATCAAGGCGGAGGCCTTTGCCATGGGCCACGTGACCCTCGAGGCGGACGGAGGCCAGGTACCCTGGCACAATCATCCCAACGAGGAGGTATATTTTGTCATCGAAGGAAGGGGGGAGATCTGCGTAGGCGCCGAACTCGCCGAACTCCGGGCGGGGCAGGCGGTCTATATCCCCGGGGATGTCTATCATCAGATATCCAACATCGGCGAAGGGACCCTCCGGATGATTTACGTATACGCCCCCGGCGGCGACGTTTCCCACTGGCAGAAGGAGCTGGACGGCACTTTGCCCAGGGCCGGCAGGGAAGCCCCGCCGCTGCCCGAGGGGGCAAGGGAACAGTTTCAATTCGCCGGTGATGACCGAGATCCGGTTTCAGATTAGAAAAAATCAGGGAAAGAGGGCAGGGGATGAATTCCAAGACTATTGAAATAGGGGTGATCTTAAACGGGGTGACCGGCCGGATGGGGACGAACCAGCATTTGATCAGGTCCCTGCTTGCCATCCAGAAAGAGGGCGGGGCATGAATTCCAAGACTATTGAAATAGGGGTGATCTTAAACGGGGTGACCGGCCGGATGGGGACGAACCAGCATTTGATCAGGTCCCTGCTTGCCATCCAGAAACAGGGCGGGGTGAAGGATCTAAGCGGAAGCACCATCCTGCCCAGGGTGCTTCTTCTGGGGCGCAACGCGGATAAACTTGCCTCCCTGGCCCGGGAAGCCGGGGGCCTCCCCTGGACGACGGATCTGGATTCAGCTCTGGGTGATCCCGGCTACAGCGTTTACTTTGACGCCCAGACCACCGATCGGCGGGTCGAGGGGGTGCGCCGGGCGATTGCCTCGGGCAAACATATCTATTGTGAAAAACCCACTGCGTTGAATTTGGCCCAGGCCCTGGAACTATGGCATCTGGCGGAAGCGGCCGGGGTGAAGCACGGGGTCGTGCAGGACAAGCTCTGGCTGCCGGGACTGATAAAACTCAGGAGGATTATCCGATCGGGCGCTCTGGGGAAGATTCTATCGGTGCGAGGCGAGTTCGGCTACTGGGTTTTCCCCGGAGACGACGTTCCCGCCCAGCGTCCTTCCTGGAACTATCGCAAGGAGGACGGCGGCGGCATTATCCTGGACATGTTTTGTCACTGGCGCTATTTGATCGACAATCTCGCAGGGGAGATCCGTTCGCTCTCCTGCCTCGGGGCCACCCATCTCGCCCAGCGGTGGGATGAGCGGGGACAGAGGTACGACTGCACCGCCGACGATGCCGCCTACGGGACCTTTCTCCTTGAGGGAGGGGTCGTCGCCCAATTCAATTCTTCCTGGTGCGTCCGGGTGAGAAGGGACGATCTCTTCACCGTTCAGGTGGACGGCTTATCGGCAAGCGCCGTGGCCGGTCTCCGCAGCTGTTTTATCCAGCCCGCCCAGGGTACCCCCCGGCCCGTCTGGAATCCCGATATCGCCGAGAAGACGGATTTCTCAAGGCACTGGCTGGAGGTTCCGGAGACCGAGCCATACGACAACGCCTTCAAGATTCAATGGGAGCTGTTTCTGAAACATGTCGCCTCAGGCGAGCCCTTCCGGTGGAATCTCCTGGAAGGGGCCAAGGGGGTCCAGCTTGCCGAGCTGGGATATGAATCCTGGAGGGAGCGCCGGTGGGTCGAGGTGCTCCCGCTTGCCGGGGAGAGGCCATGAAGAGAAGGGTTGCGCTCGTGACCGGCGGAGGACGCGGCATCGGGTTGGGGGTGGCCCTGGCCCTGGCCGGCGAAGGATTCCAGATCGCCTTCTGCGGTGTAAAGGAGGCCAAAGAGGCAAATGAGGCCGTCCGGCAGATAGAAAGCCGCGGGGTGGAGGCGCAATATGTCCGGGCGGACGTAGCAAACAGGTCCGACCGGGAAAATCTCATCGCCAAAGTAAAGGAACGGTTCGGCTCCCTTAACGTACTTATCAACAATGCCGGGGTCGCCCCGGAGGAGAGGACCGATCTCCTTACCATGTCCGAGCGGAGCTTTGAGCGGGTCCTTTCGGTCAATCTGCAGGGACCGTTCTTCCTTACCCAGATGGCCGCCGGATGGATGGTCGAGCAGACCCGGACCGATCCGGGCTGGAAAGGATGTATCATCAACATCTCTTCCATTTCGGCGGCTGCGGCTTCGGTGAACCGGGGGGAATACTGTATCTCCAAGGCCGGCGTGGCTATGGCCACCCGGCTCTGGGCCGTCCGGCTGGCTGCGGAGGGGATACCGGTTTATGAAATCCGCCCGGGGATCATCCATACCGATATGACCGCGGGGGTCCGGGAAAAATACGATCGGCTGATCGCCGCCGGTTTGCTGCCCCAGAAACGCTGGGGGGAACCGGACGATGTAGGCCGGGCGGTGGCGATGCTCGCCCGGGGCGATCTTGCCTACTCGACGGGACAGGTCCTGCAGGTGGACGGGGGGTTTTCTCTCGAGAGGCTCTGATCAACGATATATCTTAAGAGGGCCTTGAATAATGTCATTGAGCTCAGGCGACGAGAAATCTTAAGGTATTTTGGCTGTTTAAGTCAATGATGAGTTTAGGGGAGGTTCCCTGGTGGATGATTATCGATCCTTTGCCGTTTCCCTGGTTCGGGAGGCGGGCTTGCTTCTCAAGAGGAAACTCAACGACTCCCATACGATCCGTTATAAAGGAGAGATAGATCTTGTCACCGAGGCGGATATTTTATCGGAACAACTGATCGTCGCCGGGATCTCCAAGCGCTTTCCCGGTCACGACATCCTTTCGGAGGAGACCCCGGATGCGGGCCGGCGATCAGCCTTCCGCTGGATTATCGATCCCCTGGACGGCACCACCAACTACGCCCACGGCTACCCGGTATTCTGCGTTTCCCTGGCCCTGGAGATCGAGGGAGATATCCGGCTCGGGGTCATCTATAACCCGATGCTAAACGAGCTTTTCGTAGCGGAAAAGGGCAGAGGGGCCTTTCTGGGCAGGCGGCGGCTCAAGGTCTCCGAAACCGGGGATATCGGCAGGTCCCTGCTTGCCACCGGATTCCCCTATAACATAAGGACCGTCAAAAAAAACAATCTCGACTACTTCAGCGCCCTGGCCGTCTGTGCCCAGGCCGTCCGCCGGGCCGGGTCTGCGGCCTTCGACATGGCCTGTGTCGCCGCGGGAAGGTTCGACGGCTTCTGGGAGCTCGGCCTCAAACCCTGGGATACGGCGGCGGCCTGGCTGATGATTTCCGAGGCGGGCGGGGTGGTGAGCGAACTTGACGGTGATTCCTTCAGCCTTTTATCGCCTCATGTCCTGTGCTCAAACGGGATTATTCACCGGGAGATGATCAAGATCATCGGGAAGTGCGATGAAGAGAGAACGGGCGGGACCGGTCATTAGGCAGCCGGGGAGAATTCGATCATAACCTGCCTCGTTCGGGGGCCGTCGAATTCGCAGAAAAAGACCGATTGCCACATGCCGAAGATAAAATCGCCGTTTTCTACAAAAATCGTCTTCGTCGGACCTAAAAGGGCCGATTTGATATGGGCCGCCGCGTTGCCCTCGATGTGCCTATAGGGATCGTTCATCGGGATTATCTTCTCCAGGCTGGTGAGAATATCCATAGGGACATCGGGATCGGCGTTTTCGTTGATGAGCAGTGCGGCGGTGGTATGGGGAACGAAGAGATGGCACAAGCCGTTATTGATTCCTTTCTCCGCAAGGATGCCCCGCAACTGATCGGTAATGTCAATCATCTCGACCCGCGACTTTGTTTTGATCGTCAGCTGTTTCATGGCCATCCTCCTTTTCCTGACCCTTTTTCGTTCCGGAAGTCGAAGGGCCCGCCTGCCCGCCCATCGGAGCGGCTCTCGATTCGGCCCGCCGGAATTTATGATAAAATAAATCACCCCCGGTGTCAATCCCGTTATCCGATTCCTGATAAGCCTTGCCAGGGAGAAAGATTTTCTGTTAGAGGTTTGCCGGCAGTGGTTATGAGGGAAGAGGTGAAGAGATGATCGAGGCCGCTCATTTGACGAAACGCTACGGTGCCGTGACCGC
>JBBIJM010000072.1:0-12365 GCA_037445955.1 Syntrophobacterales bacterium | reverse complement strand
GAGCGTTTATACGCCCCCTCCCTTTCCCCGTACCTTCCGGGGGGCGCAGGCCCAGACGAAAGGGATCGAGGCAAGGCCCGCCGCCACCCCGACTAAAATCGCCGCCTGATAACTCCCGGTATGATCGAAGATACTACCGGCGAGCCACGGCCCTAGGGCCTGCCCCAAACCGCAGACCGCCTCGAAGGTGCCGAAGATGAGGCCGAAGGATCTGCCCTGGAAGAGATCCGCCGAAACGGACATGTTGGTGGGCGCCAATACCGCCCAGCCGCATCCGAAAAAGAAGATAAAAAGGTAGAGCAATCCCTGGGAGGCCCCCTTCCCGAGGAAAAGAAGGACAACCATCCCGAAAACGAGACAAACTAAGCCGGCGGTGGCCGCCACCTCTCGCCCCAGGTAGTCCGAGAGCCACCCCCAGATTATCTTGAACAGCGACGAAACAATGGTCACCGAAACGATCATAAAGGCCACATACATCGGATCGTAACCCAGGTCATCGAGCATCTTCGCCAGATGGATGAGAACGATATAGACCGGCAAGATGGCAAGAAAGGTGTAGGCGAGAAAGTACCAGAAGCGCCGCTCCCGGGCGGCCCGGGCCAGGGTCCAGTCCCGGTTCGCCCAGACGGGATCAACCACCGCCAGGCCCCTCCTGCCTGGCAAATGGTCGGGCGCGCCCTCCTGCTCCGCCCCTCGCTCTTGCGGTTTGTGACGGAGCAAAAGGGCGCTCAAGGGGAAAAGGAGAACAAAGACCGCCCCGGCAAGGAGGACAAAGGCCAGGCGCCAGCCGGCCTCGTTGATGACATACTGGGTCAGGGGGGACAGAAAAAGGATAACCACCCCCATCCCGGCCACAGCCACCCCATTGGCCAGCCCTCTTTTCATCTCGAACCAATGAGAAAGAATTGCGGAGTAAGCGGTGATGCTGATGGTGGTAATGCCGCAGGAGGCGATCACCCCGTAGAAAACATAGAATTGAAAGAGGTTCTCCATCCGGGCGGAAAGGATAAGACCCAGACATAAGGTGAGAATTCCGGGGAGGATCACCGGCTTCGGCCCGAGCCGGTCGATCAGCGCTCCCACAATCGGGGCCGTTACGGTATAGACAAGAAAGGAAACCGACTGCACCCCGGCTACCTCCGCCCTGCTCCAGGGAAATTCCTTAAGGAGGGCGACCAGGAAGAGGGAGAAGGTGGTCCGCATCCCCAGCCAGACCCCCATCGAGAGGGCCGCCACCGCCACAATCGTCCAGCCGTAGTAAAGAGATTTCTTTCGCCTGTTGTTCAAAAAACCGTTCGCCTTATCCCTGATGATAGAAGTCACAAAATTGGCACAGCGAATATAGAAGATTACCGGAACCCTGTCAATGGCTTCGGTCCGCATGGCTTCCGTCCGCGTTTGTTCTTGCCCTTGTATAAACGGTAGAGCGGTGCTATATTTCCCGCCGGCTGAAGGCTGAAAAACCCCGGGAATGGTGCATGAGGTATAGACATGTCCGAGGCACAACTGCTTACCCTCTGGAACGAGGGGATACTGAACGAAAGGGAGGGGAGGGTATTAAGAACCCCTTGCGCCGAGGTATCCCTGCCTCTTGACGGAGATGATAAAAGAGATGCGGAAACCCTGATCTTTTCGTTTTTGAAAATGAACGAGGCCCTGGGACTGGCCGCCCCCCAGATCGGCATCCCTAAAAGGATCATCGTCTTTAGGATCCGGGGTTTCAACGAAAAGAACTGGACGAAAGATCCCCGGGATTTCGAGGTGCTCGTCAACCCGCGGATTGTTCAGGCCCGGGGGGATCTGGAGACGGACACCGAGGGTTGTCTCTCCTGTCCCGAGATCCAGGCGGCGGTCTCCCGCTGGCCGGAGATCAAGGTGCGCGCCTTCGACCGGAGCGGCAAGAAATTGAACCGGCGCTACCAGGGATTCCTCGCCCGGATCGTTCAGCACGAAATGGATCATCTGGAAGGGAGATTGATCGTCGAGGCGGGAGAGACTATTCATTACCCGCGGAAATACGAACAGCTCTTCAAATCGCTCCTCCTGGGAAAATAAATGAATAACGAAAAGAAGATTGTCGTCTATACGAGCATCGCCCATTTCTATACCCATTTCTTCGAGCTGATCTTCCCCGCCCTGGCGATCCCGCTTACCCTGTCGTTCAAGATGGATCTCGCGGAGGTCTTGAAGATCAGTTTTCTCATGTATCTCCTCTTCGGCCTGGGGGCCCTGCCCTGGGGGATCATCTCAGACCGGATCGGCCATAAAAACACCCTGATCATCTTCTTCATCGGCGCGGGGATCGGCGCCGTCCTGACCGCCTTGGCCGGAAATCCGTTGTCCCTCTTTTTCGCCCTGGCGATTATCGGATTTTTCGCAAGCAGTTATCATCCCGCCGGGCTGGGCATGCTTTCCCTGGGGGTCAAAAACCGCGGGCAGGCCATGGGGGTAAACGGGGCGGCGGGAAGCGCCGGAATCGCCACGGCCCCTTTCCTGGGGGGCCTATTCAACTGGCTCATCGGCTGGGAGATGCTTTATCTGGCGGCGGGGATCATTTCCATTATCCTGGGCATCCTCCTTTTTTTCAGCCGGATCGATGAAACCCCGGTTCACAGTCTGGACGTATCCCCGGAGAAGACGAACGATTACATCCAGGTCAAGATCCTGATCGCCCTGGCCTGCGTGCTTATGCTAAGCGGACTTGTCTACCGGATGAATACGGTGATCCTCCCGGCCTATCTGGAACTGCGGTCGCCGTTTCTCTGGGACTTCTTCAAAACCCTGGCCGCCTCCCAGGTGGCGGGCATTGCCACCCTGGCCGCCACCATCCTGGCGACGCTCATTTACACCGTAGGAATCTTCGGCCAGTATTACGGGGGGAAAATCTCAGACCGATACAGCCTCTCTTCGCTCTATCTGGTTTTCACCGCCCTGGGCATTCCGGCCCTGCTTGCCATGGCCCTCTTCACCGATTATGTCCTGGTCGCCGCGGCCTCGATCTACGTCTTTTTCGCCCTGGGGATGCAGCCGGTGGAAAACAGCCTTCTGGCGAAATTAACCCCCAGCCGCCTCAGGAGCACCGGCTACGGGATCAAGTTCTTCCTTACCTTCGGGGTGGGGTCGCTGGCGGTTTATCTGGCCGGGTGGCTCAAGTCCGGATGGGGTATCCAGGCGGTGTATTTCTCCTCGGTCTTCTTGATTGTCTTTATGTCTTTGGGGATCTTATATCTGGTCTTAAAAACCCGAGGGAGTTTAAGGGGGCAGCTCTAAAACCGGCAGGTTCAAAAACCGCCCCGGCAAATAAGTCTGCCCGATCAATCGCCGTCGGCGGACTCCCCCTCCGGCGCAAGGGTAACCACGCTGGACTCGGTGACTATGAAATGTTTTTTCGCTTTTCTGGCCGCCTTGATTCCCGCCTTCAAGGCCTCCCTGTTCATCTGCTCCGTACCCTTGGGCACCCGGGCAAGCACGGCCTGCTCCACCGCCCGCGGAGACACCACCCTGGTGATCTCGGAAATGGCGCCCAGGGCGATGATATTGGCCACCACCTCCCGTTTGAACTTCTCCCGGGCGATCCGGGTGAAGGGAATCTGGAAGGCCCGGGAGGTGGGGATCTGGGAGACGAAGGTGGAATCCACAACCAGGATCCCCTCGCTCTTGAGATCGCCGAAGTAATCGTTGCAGGATTTCTGGTTCATCGCCAGGAGCAGATCCAGCTTCCCCGGCTTCGGGTAATCGATCTCCTCGTCGCTTACCACCACCTCGGCCCTGCTCGATCCGCCCCTCGCCTCCGGTCCGTAGCTCTGGGTCTGGGCCACCTGCCGTCCGTCGTAAATCCCTACCGCCTCGGCCAAAATGATCCCCATCAGGATCAATCCCTGCCCCCCCGAACCGCTCAGACGTATTTCATATCTATATCCCATGTCATTTCTCCATTTTCATTCTCGCCCGCAGTCTGATCCTGGCGTACTCTTCCTCATAAACCGGCAGGTCGCGGCTGACTAAAACCCCGGTTATGATCCTGTCCTTGAGTTTCTCCTCTGGAAGAGACGCGGCCTTGGCCACGGAGATCGCGTTGTCTCTCTGCCATTTCAGCATGTCCACCGCCGTTCCCAGCCGGTTCTGTCTGCCGTACTGGGTATGGCAATGGGCAATGGTCTCGACCACGGAAAAACCGGACTTGACCAAGGCCTTTTCAATCAGCCCGTCGAGCTGGCGGGCATCGTAAACCGTTCCCCGGGCGACGAAGGAGGCCCCGGCGGCCACGGCCAGTTCGGAAATCTTGAAGGACTGTTCGATGGTGTTGTAAACCGCCGTCGAGGCCCTCGTCCCGTAAGGGGTGGTGGGGGAATACTGGCCGCCGGTCATCCCGTAAATATTGTTGTTCAGGATAATCGTCTTTATCCCGATATTCCGCCTGGCGGCGTGGATGAAATGATTCCCCCCTATGGCCATGGCGTCTCCGTCGCCCATCACCACGATGACCTTGAGCTCCGGTTTGGCGAGCTTGACCCCGGTGGCGAAGGTCAGCGCCCGGCCATGGGTCGTGTGGAGGGTGTGAAAGTCCACGTAAACCGGCAGACGGCTCGAGCAGCCGATCCCGGAGACCAGGACGATATCGTTCTTCTCGTATCCCACCCGGTCGATGGCCCGGATGAGGGAGCCCAGCAGAATCCCTATCCCGCAGCCCGGACACCAGACATGGGGGAACTTTTTGTCGTGACGCAGATATTTATGAATGAGCTTAGTAACCTCCGGCATCAGGCCACCTCCGTAATCTTCTTTAGAATCTCGTGGGGCATGATGATCGTTCCATCCACCTTGTTGATGGTGGCGACCCGGGCAACCCCCCGGTTCACCCTCTTCACCTCCCGCGAGATCTGCCCCATGTTCATCTCGGGGACGATCAAGGCCCGGGAAGTCTGGGAAACCTTCTCCACCTCGATTCGCAGGAAAGGCCAGAGGGTGGTGAGCTTGAGGAGTCCGGCCTTGATGCCCCGCTCCCTCGCCTCGTTCACCGCCCTTTTGGCCGATCTGGCCACGCAGCCGTAAGCGATGACGGTGATCTCGGCATCTTCGGTCAGGTACTGCTCCGCCTGGGTAATTTCCTTGAGATGGCTGCTGATCTTGCGGAACAGGCGCCGGTTGAACGGCTCTATCTCATCGATCCTCGCGGTGGGGAATCCCCGCACATCGTGGGTGAGACCGGTGACGTTGTAGCGATAGCCCTCGCCGAAATTCGCCATGGCGGGTACCCCCTGGGGCGTATCTTCGTAGGGAATATACCATTCCGGAGGCATACTCGGCTTCACCCGGTTAATTATCTCGATATCTTCCGTTTCATCGAGGACGATCTTCTCTCTCATGTGGCCGATAACCTCGTCGATGAGCAACACCACGGGGATACGAAACCGTTCGGATAGATTGAAGGCTTTAATGGTTACATCGTAGCATTCCCTCACTGTCGAGGCCGAAAGAACGATAATGGGATGGTCTCCGTGAGTCCCCCAGCGGGCCTGCATCACATCGCCCTGGGAGGGGAAGGTCGGCAGCCCGGTGCTGGGGCCGCCCCGCATGACGTTGACAATCACGCAGGGAACCTCGGCAATCACCGCGTAGCCGATATTTTCCTGTTTCAGGGAAAAACCCGGACCGCTGGTGGCGGTCATGGCCTTGGCCCCGGCCAGAGATGCCCCGATTATCGCCCCCATAGAGGCTATCTCGTCCTCCATCTGGATGAACGTTCCGTTGATCTGGGGCATTCGCACCGACATTACCTCCGCAATCTCCGTGGCGGGGGTAATGGGGTAGCCGGCAAAAAAATTACAGCCCGCCCGAAGCGCCCCTTCGGCGATTGCCTCATTGCCCTGAAGCAGCAACACCTTCTGATGTTTCTTCACTCTCTTTCTCGGCCCTCCTCTTGCCCGTTATCTCGGTTTGGACGGTTATGGCGAAATCGGGACAGCGGATCTCGCACCAGCCGCAGTTGATACATTTCTCCAGGTCCTTTACGCAAGGGGAACCGGTTTCGTCCCTGGTCAACACCTCCGTGGGACAAAATGCGACACAGATGCCGCAGGATTTGCACCAGGCCTTATAGATGTCGATCCTCACCGTTTTCCTTTTCGTCTTCGGCGGAGAAACCGCCCCTTCCTCCTTTGCCTGGGGGATGTCTTCCTTTTCCAAACGGCCTCCTTATCGATTTAGTTCTTCAGGTTGGTTAACACTCCAAAATTACCGCAAACGTCTGTACGCTTTAAACTCATACTCCTTCGACTTCCTTGAGCTTCTTCCAGAGGGTGGTCCTGCTTATCCCCAGGATCTCCGCCGCCTTGCCCTTGGAAAAACGGGCTTGCTCCAGGGCCTTCTTCAATATCTCCGCCTCGGTTTCCTTCCGGCTCCTGGTCAATTCCAGCTTGAGCGAAGATCCCTGCCCCTCCTCCGGGGGATATTCTCCTTTTGCCGACCCCCAGAGTTCCCCATACAGCTCTTCGAAGACCGGCCGGCCGAAACTGGCGTTGCAAAGGACAACGAGCCGCTCGATGAAATTCCGGAGCTGCCGGACATTGCCCGGCCAAAAGTAGCCTGCCATTTTCTTCATGCAATCCGCGGGAATGACTATAGGATTAAGTTTATATTTGGCGGAAAAACTCTGGATGAAGGCGCTGGCTATCCCCTGGATATCCTCGCTTCTCTCCCTGAGGGGGGGAATGGATATCTGGAGCACGTTGAAACGGTAGAAGAGATCTTCCCGGAATCTACCCTCCCTCATCTCTACCTCCAGGTCCCGATTGACCGCAGCGAGGATCCGGACATCGACCGGGATGACCCGGTCGCCCCCCAGCCTCCTGACCTCGTTTTCCTGGAGCACCCGGAGGAGGCGCACCTGGACGCAGGCCGGCATCGAGGCCACCTCGTCGAGAAATACCGTTCCCAGATGGGCCATTTCGAAAAGGCCCGGCTTACCGCCCTTTTTGGACCCGGTAAAGGCCCCCTCTTCATAGCCGAAAAGTTCGCTTTCCAGAAGCTGTTCCGGCAGGGCCGCGCAATTTATCGACACGAAGGGGAATCTGCTGCGCCTGCTTAAGTTATGGACGCTCTGGGCGATGATCTCCTTGCCCGTTCCCGTCTCCCCGGTAATCAGGACGGTGGAGTCGGTCTGGGCAAATCTCCTCACCCGGCCGACCACCTCCTGCATCACCTTGCTCTTATAGATCAGATTGGCGAGATAATATTTCGCCGAGAGCCCCCGGGTCAGGGACTCTCTCACCTTGTTTTCCGCCTTCATTATATTGGAGATGTCCCGGAAGGTGGATACCCCCCCGACGACCTCATCGGCAACTATCACCGGGATATGATTGAAGACAAACTGCTCGTCCTTTATCTTCTCCAGGCTGTTCATCAGGGGCTGCCCGGATTCCATAAGCCCGGCGATCGGGGCCTCGGGAACCAGTCTGGCGACGGGCCAGCCGACGACATTCTGCTCCGGGCATTTCAGATAGGCCCGGGCCGCCTCGTTGATCGTCGTAATCCGGCCTTCCTTATCCACGGCAATTATCCCTTCGGAGACCGAATTGATAATGCACCGGTACCGCTCCGCCTTTTCCTGCTCTTCCCGGTTGGACCGGACGACGGACCGGGCGTTTTCAATGGTGGCCAAAAGCAGGTCTTCCGATACCTGCATCTCGATCCCCTTAAGCCCGTGTTTTTTCGCAAAAGAGACCGAACTTCCCCCGCCGATTACGATCTGGCAACCCTCTTTCGCTCCGGCCCGGACCACCTCCTCCAGACTGGCCCGATCGTGATAAACCATCTGAACAAGCTTCACCTTGAGGAGACCCTCGAGGATCTCCATCCCCTTAAGCCGCAAACGGAACACCGGCAGGAGGATCTTCTCGCCCCGGCCGGATGAGTCCTTGAGGCAAGCCAGAAGATCCAAAGAGGTCTGAGGGAACGAGAGAACCGGGATACGCAAGCTCTCTCTCAACAGGTTGGCCGTTCCCCGCCAGCTCAAAATAACCTCAACCCCGTCCTCTTCCATCGCCTTGCCCGCGGGAATCGCCTCATCGAGACTGACGGTTGCCACCTGAACCTCCTGACCCTCCTCCCGGAGAATCCGCCCCGCCCCTGCGAAGATAGACCTGTTGGTGGTGATGATTCCGAACCTTATTCCCCCGTTTCCCATCTTGCCTGACAAACCTTCATCCCCTTACCGGATAACGAACACAGGGCCTTCAAGAACCCGTTCTCAGTCCCTGAACAATCGGGCAACTTTATTTCAAAAAGTTAACTATTTGTCAAGTATAATTAACATTAAATCCGGTCCGCCCCAGGACTCCGTTTTCTTAACCTATGATAATTAATGATTATTGATGATCTGGCACACATATTGGTTGAGATTCCCTCGGGAAGAGGGAGGGGGATTCCAAAGAAACCGCCTCATAGACCCTGCTTAAGGATGTGGATATGGCGCAAAAGGCAATCCGGGAATGCGATGCGAAAATGATCTTAACGAGGAACCTGGCAAGCTACGGCGGGGGAAAGGTCAGATATGAAAGGCCCTTCGTCCTGGTGACGCCGGATAAGGGATTAGAGGAACAGGCCCGCCTCAACCCCTGGCTGAAAACGGAAGCCCTCGTGGTGAAGCCGGATCAGCTCTTCGGCAAAAGGGGTAAGAACAGGCTGATTTTAAAGAATGCCGGCTTCGATCGGGCAAAAGCCTGGATAGACGAGCGAATCGGGAGGGAATTCACCGTTTACAAAGAATTTGATGCGGACGGGTCTCCCCTGGACAAGGGAACGAGGGGTTGTTTGACCCATTTCCTCGTCGAGGCCTTTTTGCCCCACGGGCCCGGGGATGAGTATTACCTGGCCTTAAGCAGCCACCGGGAGGGAGATCTGATCCATTTCTCCCCGGCGGGGGGGGTTGAGATCGAAGAGAACAGAGACCGTCTCATCTCCCTCGAGGTACCGACCGGCTCCTCGATCGACGAGGCCGGGTTCGAAAGATTTCTCGGCGGGCACCTGTTGGGCGACACCTTAACCGGGGGCCTCGATTTCCTTCGGGCCTGCTTCCCCTTATATAGAGATCTTCATTTCGGCCTGCTTGAGTTCAATCCCCTGGTTAAGACCGCAACCGGGATGGTCCCCCTGGATGTGAAGGCCAGGCTTGATGACACGGCGGAATTTATCTGCCGGGACCGCTGGGGGGACATCACCTTTCCCGTCCCCTTCGGCGGTAATCCGACCCGGGAAGAACGGTACATAGAAGAGCTGGACCATCGCTCCGGGGCCTCGCTTAAGCTTACCGTTTTGAACCCCCGGGGCCGGATCTGGACCATGATCGCAGGAGGCGGGGCCAGCGTGATTTACGCCGACACGGTGGCCGATCTGGGCTGGGGAGGGGAACTGGCCAACTACGGCGAATACAGCGGCGATCCGTCCACCGAAGAGACGGCGGAATACGCCCGGACCATTTTAGATCTACTGACAAGGGAGCCCCACCCCGGGGGGAAGGTCCTTCTTATCGGGGGCGGCATCGCCAACTTTACCGATGTAGCCACGACCTTTGAAGGGATCATCAGCGCCCTCGAAGATTATGCCCCCAAACTTATCAGTCAGGGCATCCGGATTTACGTAAGAAGGGGGGGGCCGAATTATATGGTCGGCCTCGCCAGGATAAGGGAGGCGGCAAAGAGACTGGGGATTATGATCGAGGTCTCGGGGCCGGAGATGCATATGACGGCGATTGTAAAAAAGGCAATCTCAACCCTGACGGGAGGTATCTAAATGGCGGCAAAACCTGACTATCTCCTTTTCGACCGCGGGACGACGGCGATTATTTACGGCAACCAGCCCCGGACGGTGCAACGGATGCTCGACTTCGATTATCTCTGCCAGAGAGAAATCCCCTCGAGTGCCTGTGTCGTTGATCCGGGCGTCGCCAGAAGGGGAAACATGGCCGTTTTCTTCGGCCGGAAAGAGATAATGATCCCTGTCTATAACAATTTAAACGAAGCCTCCCTCAACCATCCGCAAGCGGATGTGGTCATTAATTTCGCCTCCCACCGCTCCGCCTGCAAAGTGGCGGCGGAGGCGCTTCACCTTTCCCAGATAAAAACCCTGGTCATCATTGCCGAAGGACTCCCGGAAAGGCAGGCCCGGGAACTCCTCGCCCTGGGAAAGAAACTGGGCAAGTGGATCATCGGTCCGGCTACGGTGGGGGGAATCGTCCCGGGGGCGTTCAAAATAGGCAACTCCGGCGGGGCCTTATCGAATCTGACCATGTCCAAACTGCACAGACAGGGAAGCGTCGGGTTTGTCTCCAAATCCGGGGGGATGCTCAACGAAATGACCCACGTCATCTCACTTAACGCCGACGGGATTTATGAGGGGATCGCCATCGGCGGGGACAGCTATCCCGGCTCTACCTTGCTGGACCACCTTCTCCGCTACGAAGCAAACCCGGAAATCAAGTTCATGGTAGTTCTGGGGGAGGCGGGGGGCCGGGAAGAATACAAAATAGCCGAGGCCATCGCGGCGGGTCTCCTCAAAAAACCCCTCGTCGCCTGGGTAACCGGAACCTGCGCCGAAATATTCCCCGGGGAGGTCCAGTTCGGCCACGCGGGGGCCCTCGTCCGGGGCGCCGCAGAAACCGCCAGGGCGAAAAACGAGGCCCTCAAGAAGGCCGGGGCCCTTGTCCCCCAATCGTATGACGACCTGGATTACGCCATCAGAAGCATTTACGAAGACTGCAAAATAAGGGGCGTCATTCAAGAAAAACCGGTACCGGAGCCGCCTTCGATCCCTCCCGAATACAATCCGACCACGATGAGGAAAACCACCAATATCACCTGCACCATCGCCGACGAAAGCGGCGACGAGCTGCTCTACGCCGGGGTGCCCATCAGCCGGATCATCAGCGAGAAATTCACCATAGGCGACGTGATCTCCCTTCTGTGGTTCAAAAGGCGGCTGCCTCCCTATGTCGCCGCATTCTTCGATCTCGCCGTCCGTCTTACCGCCGATCACGGCCCCTGTGTGAGCGGTGCCCACAATGCCATCGTAACCGCGCGGGCGGGCAAGGACCTGACCGCGGCGGTGGCGGCGGGGGTTTTGACCATCGGACCCCGTTTCGGCGGCGCCATCGACGACGCCGCGAGACAGTTCAAAGACGCCCTGGGCCGCGGACTTGCCCCCGGGCAGTTTGTCGAAGAAATGAAAAAGAAGGGGAAAAACATTCAGGGAATCGGCCATCGGGTAAAAAGCCTCCAGCGGCCCGACCGGCGGGTTTCTCTGCTGAAGGAGTGGGCCGTAAACAATCTGCCCCGCCATGAACTGCTCGATTACGCCCTGGAGGTGGAAAAGATCACCACCGGTAAAAAGAACAGCCTCATCCTGAACGTAGACGGCACCCTGGGCGTCTTGTTTGTGGACATGATGCGCTCCACCGGGCTATACGGCGATGGCGAGATAGACGAGATCATCAATCTCGGCGCCTTAAACGGCCTCTTCGTTCTGGGCAGGACGATCGGCCTAATCGGCCATTTTCTCGACCAGAAGAGACTCAACTCCCGGCTTTACCGCCATCCCAACGAGGATATCCTTTACCTGCTCCCCGGTGAGGAGGAGGCCCTGGGATAGGGGAGGCGCCGGCTTGAGGCTGGTTTTTTGATCCACGGTAAAACCATAGCCAAACCATAGCAAAACCAAAGGGATAAGGAGGAGATACATGAAGAAGGCGGGGATGTTAATTATCTGGGTGATTTTTGCGATTTTGCCGGTATTTGTTTTTTCGCACAGCGCCGGGGCCTATCCGGAGAAACAGATTGAAATCGTCGTTCCTTTCGGTGTAGGAGGAGGGGCGGATACGGCGGCGCGGGTGCTTGCCGAGGGGATGAAGGCTCAGTTGAAGGTGCCGGTGGTGGTGACGAACATGCCCGGCGGTGCCGGGACCCGGGGGATGCTGCACGTGGCTGGTCTGCCCGCGGACGGATATACGATTTTGTTTACCACCTCTTCCCACCTGATCGATGCGGTAAAGCCCAAGACCAGGGCGCATATCATGCGGGATTTTGATATGTTGATGCGTCTCCAGCACGACACCACCGTGGTGGTTGTCTCGGCGGATTCGCGGTTTAAGACCCTGGCGGAGCTGGTGGACTACGGCCGGAAGAATCCCCGGTTCTTGAAGTTTGCCGGGACGACCCCCGGGGCCTGGTCGGAGATCGGCACCGTGGGATTTTTCAGGAAGCAGGGGGTTGAGGTGACCTTTGTTCCCTTCGAGTCCGGGGCGGAGATCAAGGCGGCGATTTTAGGCGGCCATATTCACGGGGCCCTGGAGGAGGTGGCGGAATCCCTTCCTC
>JBBIJM010000071.1:0-12535 GCA_037445955.1 Syntrophobacterales bacterium | reverse complement strand
GGAAATATTCCCCCCTTGGCAAACCGGAGAGGGTTTTAATAAGTCTCATTGAAACCTATCGGCAGGGTTTATCGAAGCCGCTGAAACTCTTTGGGCGTTCTTCCTGGCAATGGGCAGAGATGGTTCTCAAGTCCGGCAAGGCACCTGAGACGGCCAGGGAAAAAGTGGAAGGACTCTGGCCGGGCACTGACCACAGCCGGGGGGATGGCGAAGATCCCTATTTTAAGCTGGCCTTCGGGCCATCGCCTGCCTTCGATGGGGAATTCGAACTCCTGACCAGGGAGGTTTATACGGCACTGATAGAAAACCTTTCGGAAATGAAAAGTGGATAATCTTGACCGGCTCAATATTCCCCTGACCGGAGTCAACATTGTTGAGGCCAACGCCGGCTGCGGCAAGACCTCCGCCCTGGCTGGTCTTTATCTGAGATTGATTCTGGAGGAGGCCCTCGCCCCGAAAAACATCCTGGTTGTCACCTATACCAAAGCGGCGACAGAAGAGCTGAAAGGGCGGATACGCCTCCAGTTGAGCCGGGCCATCGGGTACGCAAAAGGGGGAAACCGCGACGATGGGGAGATTGCTTGTCTTCTGGACAATCTTTTAAAAAAAGAATCTGCCGATACGATACACGAAAGACTCCTTGGGGCCCTCCGGGACTTCGACGAGGCAGCAATCTATACCATTCACGGCTTCAGCCGGCGTCTTCTTAACGATTTCGCCTTTGAAAGCGGGATGTTGTACGATTTTGAGATCCAAGGTAACCAGGACTCTCAGTTAGAGGTGGTTTTAAACGATTTCCTCCGCCGGAATTTATACCAGGCCCCGGAGGAATTTGTGAATTATCTCCTGTCCAAAAAAGAGAGACTCAAAGGGCTAAAGAAACTCCTCGAACGCCTGGGAAGCTATCCCGATCTTAAGATTTGCCTCCCGGACAACCCTCCTTCAGATGCCGCTGTCGCCCAAGCCCTGGCCGCCTTTCGGATGACCTACGGCAGACTCGCCTCCGCCTGGCCGAAAGATCGGGAGCGGATCCGGGGCCTTCTTTCAGGGAACGCCCTTAAGGCCAATATCTATGGTCAAAAGACCGACGGGCTCCTCGGGAAAATAGATCCCGTTTTTAGCGGATCTCGCTGCCCCTTCCCTCTCCCTCCGGAATTGGTAAAACTGACCTGGAGTTCAATAGAAACGAACAGTAAAAAGGGCTTTGCCAAGCCCTGGCACCCTTTATTTGATCAGGTGGAGAACTTACTCAAAGATGCCGAATCCCTGGAAGGCCTCTTTTCCCGGAAATGGGATCTTCTCACAGGAGAGCTTGTCCAATCCCTCCCCCGGGAGCTGTTCCGGCGGAATCTCCGGCGTCAGGTACTGTCGTTTGACGATCTCCTGCGGTGCGTCAGGGAGGCCCTAAACAGGACCCCCTCCGAACCGCTGATCCGGGAGGTGAGGACCCGGTACCGGTCGGCTTTGATCGACGAGTTCCAGGATACGGACCCCCTGCAATATGAGATTTTTCAGCGGATCTTTGCGGAAGGCGGATTGGTCACCTTCTATATTGGGGATCCCAAACAGGCCATCTTCGGCTTTCGCGGGGCCGATGTGTACTCCTACCTGGCGGCGCTGGGAAAAACCGAAAAACAATACACCCTGCTTAAGAACTATCGTTCCTCAGAGGACCTGATCCAGGGGATAAACACCCTCTTTGTCGCGAGCGGAGATCCTTTTGTTTTCAAAGAATTCTCTTACCGTCCTTCCCAGGCAGGCCAAAAGGACCGGGACACCTTAGTCCTTCCCGGCTTTTCCGAAGCGCCGTTTCAGATCTGGCATCTTGCCTCCCCTTCCCCGCCTGCCGATGGGACGGAAAAGGAACGGGAACCAGGCGCGGCCCAAACGGATTCCAGGATCGCCCTGGCGGTTGCCTGCGAAATCAAGCGCCTGATCGAAGCCGGCCGGAAGAAAGAGGCCACCTTAGGGGGAAGGCCCCTCCTGGATTGCGATATCGCCGTCCTGGTGAGGACAAACAGCGAGGCCCGCCTGATGAAGGAGGCCTTAAACAGGCTTAATATTCCCTGCGTAGTATCCGGGGTGGGCAGCGTCTTTGCAACCTGGGAGGCGGCAGACTTGTCCCTCCTTATCCGGGCCATTGCCTTTCCTTATGACGAAAGAAAGGTAAGGGCGGCGCTGGCAACCGGATTCTTCCGAATGAGCGCCGCCGACCTGGAAGGGTTGCAGACCGATGCCGTGGCCAGAGGGAATTGGACCGAGAGGTTCCGGTCCTACCGGGAACTCATGTGGAAATACGGCTTCCTTGCCATGTTCAGACTGCTGGTAAAAAGAGAAGAGATCACCCCGGTCCTTCTTTCCCGAAAGGACGGAAAAAGGGCGATGACCAATCTCTTTCATCTGGCCGAGCTTCTCGATGAGGAGGAGAAGAGGCAAAATCACGGCCTATCCGGTCTGGCCCGGTTCCTTGATGCTAAAATATCCGCCGGCGGCGACGATCCCAAAGGGGATCAGTTGCGACCGGAGACCGATGCCGGCGGGGCAAGAATCCTTACGATCCACAAGAGCAAGGGCCTGGAATTTCCCGTCGTTTTCTGCCCCTTTTCCTGGAAGGGGGTGCGAGAGAGCATCTATCCGGTCTTTCATGATGAAAAGGACGGCTGGCGGCTCAAATGTTCTCTGGGGGCGGTCCTCCGGGAGGAGGACCGAAAGCGGGCCAGAAAAGAAGCCCTCGGGGAGGATTGTCGCCTTCTCTATGTGGCCCTGACCAGGGCCAAGCAGCGATTGTATCTTGTCTATAGAACCCCCTTGCGACAAGAAATATCCGCCCCTTCTTATCTTATCCGTCAGATATTAGATGATTCCTCCCCCCCCTCTGACGCAAGGAAAAACGAGAAAATCCCATCAGATAGATCTTCCTCTGGTCTGAAACGTCTTGCCGGGCTCTCCCAGGGCACCATTGCCATATCCCCCCTTCCCCTGCCGGTAGGCCGGCCGGAACCTCTTGCCGAGGCGGTTTCCGGGGAGAATCTCGCCTGCCGCACCTTCGGCGGTTTTATCTCCAATACCTGGCAGATCACCAGTTTCAGTCTCCTTACCTCCCAGGCCAAAGGAGTCAGGCAGGCGGAAGAGCCGGACTATGACCCTCTCTTGCCCGCGGCCAAGGGGAAAGAGATTACAGAAATTGACCGTGAAAAGCCCCGTCCGGAGATCTCCCGGGAAACAGCGATCCCCCCGGTGCTGGCGGGGAGCGATGAGCTTCCCCGGGGTCCCGGGGTCGGCATCCTGCTCCATGAAATCCTCGAGGAAGTCGATTTCCGGTCAATCGAGACGGAGGAGACAAAATTAAAGATAGCGGAAAGATTGGCTCTTCACGATTTCCCTCATAAAATGATCGATCCCGTCGTAAAGATCCTGTCCCGCGCCGTCAATCTCCCCCTTAATGATAGCGGGTTGAAGCTCAAGACTATCGGCCCTCCGGAGAGGCTCGACGAGATGTCCTTCTACTTTCCCTTAAAAAAAATCACCCGGGATTATCTGTCAGGTCTCTTCAGACCTTATCTCTATGACATGCCCTCCCTTTCGTCTCTTGCAAACAGGTTGGAGATAAGCCCGGTGGAAGGATTCATGCGAGGTTTTATGGATCTCGTTTTCCTCTTTGAAGGCAAATACTATTTGCTGGATTGGAAGTCGAACTACCTAGGCTCCGACCGGGAGGCCTATTCGCCAACCAGCCTCGCCCGGCAGATGGAGGCGTCTTTTTACGTTTTTCAGTACCTTATCTACACCGTCGCCCTCAATGAATACTTAAAGCAGAGGGATAAGGGCTATCGCTACGAGAGAGATTTCGGGGGGGTTTTTTATCTTTTCCTCCGGGGAATGGATCCTAAATACGGAAACCGATTCGGCGTCTTTTTCGACCGCCCGCAGGCGGGCTTTATTGAAGCCCTGGCGGACGGCCTGATCGATAGAGACACAATTGCCAGGCCAGGGTATCAACGGTGATCGACAAAACGGAACAATTGATCATTAACGAAAGTCCCCTTGACCTAAATCTCGGTCGTTTTTTCCTGAGGCTGGCCGGGAAAGACCGGAGAGAAATCTTTGCCGCCGGCGTTCTCCTCAGCCGGGCGATGAGAGAGGGCAATATCTGCCTTGATCTAACCAAGGTGCAAGTCAAAGAGCTTATCAGCCAAAACGAGGCCTTTTTGCCGCTTGTCTTGCCCGCACTTGAGGATTGGAGGAGGATACTTACCGAATCCGGCCTGGCAGGCAAGAGGGAAGATTATTTCCCTTTGGTCATAGACGACAAGAACCGCCTCTACCTCCTGCGATACTTCCGCTACGAGGAAAGGCTGATCAACTTTATCGCAGAGAGGCTCTCCGATAGTTTTAACGGAGCCTGGCGGCCGGGAGGAAGGGAAGCTGACGACGGGTTTGGAAATCTCCTCGATCTCCTTTTCCCCCAGGAAGAATCCCCCTCCCCGGTCTTCCAGAAACTCGCCGCCCTCAAGGCCTGCTTACATCCCCTGACGATTGTAACGGGGAGTCCGGGAACCGGCAAGACCACTTCGGTGGTGAAAACCCTTGCCCTTCTAATAGGCCTGGCGGGCGATTCCCCCTTAAGAATCGCCCTTGCCGCTCCGACAGGGAAGGCGGCGGCCAGACTAAAAGAGGTAGTCGCCAGATCAAAAGACGTACTTCCCTGCCCCGATTGGATCAAAAGCCGTTTTCCCGAGCGGTCCTATACGGTCCATCGACTCCTCGGCCCGCTCCCCAATTCCCCCTACTTCCGGCACAATGAAGTCCATCCCCTCCCCTACGACGTGGTCGTAGTGGATGAGGCCTCGATGCTGGATCTTGCCCTTGCGGCCAAGCTCATCGCCGCCCTCTCTGACCGGGCTAAATTGATCCTCGTCGGGGATAAAAACCAGCTCGCCTCGGTAGAGGGGGGAAATGTCTTCGGCGATCTCTGCGGCGAGGGCGGAGGGGCCTTGTCTGCGGAAACCCTTTCCCGAATTCAGGAACATTTAACAAAGGAGGACTTAAACAGGATCACCGTGACCCCGGGATTCGGGATAAACGATTTAATCGTAGAACTCAAGGATAACTTCCGTTTTCCCGGAGATTCGCTCCTGGGACGCCTGAGCCGGGCGGTCGCCTCGGGGGACTCGGAGGCCGCCCTGAATATCCTTAAAACGAAGGGGCAAAATGAGCTTGTCTGGCGTGATTATCCGGGAATTATCTTCAGAGACGGGGAGTTCAAGGATACCGTGATAAATCACTTTAAAGATTATCTGCTTGCCATAAAAAATAAAGAAGATTTCAATACTGCCTATCTTTGCTTCGATAGATTCCGTATCCTCTCCCCGCTCAACCAGGGTCCCAGGGGATCGGTGCACCTAAGCTCTCTTGCAGAGGATATCCTGAAGGAGGCGGACCTTCTTAAGCCCGGATCCTTTCCTCCGGGAAAACCTCTGATCGTCACCAGGAACAATTATGAACTGGGATTATTCAACGGGGATATAGGAATTGTCATGTCCGATGCGCCTTCCGGGCGGCCGATGGCCTTTTTCCCCGGCGAATCGCAGGAGGCGAAAAAAATCCCCCTCTCCCTCCTGCCGGAGCACGAGAGCGCCTTCGCCCTCACCTGCCACCGGGCTCAAGGATCGGAATTCGACCATCTCCTGATCATCCTGCCTGATTTCGATTTCCCTCTTCTGACGAGGGAACTGATTTATACCGCAATCACCAGGGCCAAGAAGACCGTCTGTCTCTGGGGTGATATAGAGCTGTTCAAACTTGCCGTTTCCCGCCGCATCGAGAGGTCTTCGGGACTGAGAGACGCCTTCCTGGCCGGGGGCTCTCAGTCCCTGTCGTAAGCCGGCTAAATCCCGGGAAGTGTTTATCCTTATCGTTTAAAACGAACCGAATGATCATAAAGACAAGGCCGCCTGCCCCCTGAATCAATCAGAATCAGGATTCCCCGGGAATTAGGCCCCGGGAATTAGCTTGACTTTAAAAGATTAAATGGGCTAAGAATTTTGCCTTATCATGGGGCATTAGCTAATCTCGAAAGGAGTGTTCATGTCGAAGACGGAATCAAAGAACTTAAGAAACCTGGCCCTGGTCGGGCATGGAAGCACAGGCAAGACCTCTCTTTGTGAATCGCTGCTTTACGTAGCCGGGAAGACCGATCGCTTAGGAAGGGTGGAAGACGGCTCTTCGGTGATGGATTACGAACCGGAGGAGCAGAAGCGACGGATTTCGATTACCTCGGCCCTCAACTTCCTGGAATGGGAAAAACATAAAATTAACCTGATAGACACCCCGGGGGATGCCAATTTTGCCTTCGATACGAGGTCCTGTCTTTCCGCGGTGGACGCCGCCCTGATCCTCGTCGATGCGGTAGGCAAGGTCGAATACCAGACGGAAAAGGTCTGGGATTACGCCCAGGAGCACAAGCTCGCCCGGATGATTTTCATCAGCCGGATGGACCGCGAGCGGGCCAGTTTCGAAGATACCCTGGCGGACATAAGGAAACGCTTCAAGGACAAGGTGACCCCCCTCTTTATCCCTATCGGGAAGGAGGCCTCGTTTACCGGGGTGATCGATCTTCTGGCGGGTAAGGCCCTGCTCTTCGACGAAACCAAGGCGGCGCCGAAGGCAGCGGAGATTCCTGCGGAGCTCGAGGCCGATTTTCAGAGATACCGGGAGGCCCTGATCGAGGATATCGCCGAAGGCGATGAGGAATTGATGGACAAGTATCTAAGCGGAGGCGAGCTTTCCCCGGAGGAGCTGAAAAACGGTCTGAGGAAGGGTGTTGTTTCCGGGACCCTGATCCCCCTGGCCTGCGGATCGGCTACCAAGAATATCGGGATCACCTGCCTTCTTGACTTGATCGTTGCCGCCCTACCCTCTCCGTTAGACAGGGGATCGGTCTTCGGCCTCAAGCCGGACGGCTCCCCGGAAGAGAGAAAACCGGAGGAAACATCTCCCTTCTCGGCCTCGGTGTTTAAGACCATAGTCGATCCCTATGCCGGCCGGCTTACAATATTTCGGGTTTTTTCCGGCTCGCTCCGACCGGACGGCAGCTTTTACAACGCCTCCCGTAAAACCTCCGAGCGCTACGGGAACCTTTTCTGCCTGGAAGGGAAGGCCCAGAAGCAGGCCGAGATCCTGGTCCCCGGCGACATCGCCGCGGTGGCCAAATTAAAGGAAACGGCAACCGGCGACACCTTATGCCAGGATAAATTCCCTATTCTGTTTCAGCGGATCCTCCCCCCCCCGACGATCATGTCCTTCGCCATCGAAGCCAAGACCAGAGGCGACGAGGACAAGATTGTCTCCTCGATAAACCGCCTCATTGAAGAGGACCCCACCCTCGCCTTCCGGAGGGACATCCAGACTAAGGAAATGATCCTCTCGGGCATGGGCCAGGTGCATATCGAGGTGAGCATCGAAAAGATGAGGCGGAAATTCGGGGTTGAGGTCAATCTGAAAACCCCCAAAGTCCCCTACAAGGAAACGATCAAGGGGAAAACGAACATTCAGGGGAAGTACAAGAAACAGTCCGGTGGACGGGGGCAGTTCGGAGATACCTGGCTCGATATCGAGCCCCTCCCCCGGGGAGGGGGTTTTGAATTTCTCGATAAGATCGTAGGCGGCGTCATCCCCCAGCAATACCGGCCGGCGGTGGAAAAGGGAATCGTCGAGGCGATGGAAGAAGGGGTGCTGGCGGGATATCCGATGGTGGACATCAAGGTTTCCCTCGTTGACGGCTCTTACCATACCGTTGACTCTTCGGAAATGGCCTTTAAGATCGCCGGTTCTTTAGGTTTCAAGAAGGGGGTGCTCGCCTGCCAGCCGGTTATCCTGGAACCCATAGTCAATATCGAGATCGACGTCCCGGAGGAGTACATGGGCGACGTGATCGGGGATCTGAACAGCCGGAGAGGTCGCATCCTGGGGGTCGATACAAAAGGGAATCACCAGATCATCAAGGGCCAGGCCCCCCTCGCGGAGCTGCTCAAGTACGCCCCGGACATCCGCTCGATGACCTCGGGCCGGGGGACCTTCACCTACGAAACCTCCCATTACGAAGAGGTGCCCTCTTTCGTCGCCGAGAAGATCATCGCGGAAAACAAAAAGGACGAACAAAATTGATCAAGGCGGGCATAATAACCATAAGCGACAGGGGATTCCGGGGGGAGCGGGACGACACCAGCGGAGAGGTAGTCGGACAGGAGCTTGCCAAATTCCCCGCCGAGATCTGCGCCTACGAGATCGTCCCGGATGAAGAGGATCGGATCATCGAGGCCATCTGCCGCCTGGCGGACAAGCTGCATCTGGATCTCATCATAACCACCGGGGGGACGGGACTTTCCCCCCGGGATGTGACCCCGGAGGCCACCCGAAAGGTTTTGGAAAGGGATATCCCCGGTCTGGCGGAAGCGATGCGCTACGCCGGGAGCCTCCACACCCCCTTTTCCTACCTTTCCCGGGCCCTGGCGGGGATCCGCGGTCAATCGCTGATCATCAACCTCCCCGGCAGCCCCAGGGCGGTCAAGGAAAACCTCGCCACGATCTTTCCCCTCCTCCCCCATGCCCTGGTCAAGATCAAGGGGGATCAAGCAGATTGTGCCCGGTGAGAAATGATAAAACCCTCTTTCATCGCACCCCCTTTTTAGGGTTCACAGGCAATAGCCGCAGGGGATGCGGAAACAGGCCGGCTTCCGGCCTCAGATCACCTGGCTTATGTGCATCGCCTTGAATTTGCCGCCGCCGGCCTTCGCCGCCTTGGCGAGCTGGATCAGGCACCCGGGGCAGCCTGTCACCACAATGGCCGCGCCGGTCTTTTCGATGTTCACCCGCTTCTTGTCGAGGATCCTCGAGGCGATGCCGGGGTAGTCCAGGTGAAAGGACCCCGCTCCGCCGCAGCATACGTCGGCCTCTTTCATCTCGACGAACTTGCCCGCCGCCCTGAGAAGTTCGCGGGGCTGAATATTTATCCCCTGGCCCCGCTCGAGATGGCAGGGGTCGTGGTAGGTGAAGGTCGTATCCAGCTTCCGCCGCGGCTCGTAGCCGGTCTTGGCGAGGTACTCGGTCAGGTCCATCACCTTGCCGCTGAAGGCGGCCGACCGATCCTTCCACCGCGGGTCGCAAGCGAAGTAGGATGCGAGGTGCTTGAGGGTCCCGCCGCAGCTGGCGCAGTCGCAAACGACGACATCGGCGTCCTGGTAAATCCGGATATTCTTCCTGGCCAGTTCCAGAAATTCGTCGCGAAGGCCATGGGCCAGGTGCGGAAGGCCGCAGCAGACATTGTCCTTCGCCTGGGGGTTTGTAGAGGTCTTCAGGATCTCGAGGGTCTGGGCGGCGGCTTCGGGAAACATCATCCGCATGCCGCAGCCTTGGAAATAGGCCACCCGGGTTGCCGCCGTGAGGGCGACATCCGAGGGAGGCGCTTTCTCTCCCAAGGCGGCCGGCCCTGAGAAGGCGGCAAGGAAATGAGCCCGGGTGTACTCTTCGGGCACCATGCCATGGGGGAAGAGGCCGTTGAGGCCGCCTTTGCGCAGGAGCGCCAGGGTTGTCGCCGCGAGCCGAACCAGGGCGCGGCTCTTCAGGAAGCCGCCGATGACCCGGTACTTGGCATTCCTATCCCCCGTCTTGTTCACGAGATACTGTCGGACGTTGATCATTGCCTCGTCCGTTGCGATCCCGCCCGGGCAGGTATCGACGCAGGCCCGGCACAGCAGGCAGAAGTTGACCTTGGCAAGCATCTCGGGGGTGGGATCGAGCCCCCCCTCGGCCAAGGCCCGTGCGATGACATTCTTGCCCCGTGCGCCTGAGGCCTCGACATTTTTCGCCTCGAAAAGGGGACAGGCCGGAAGGCAGGTTCCGCATCGGTCACACCGGCCGACAATCTTTTTCGCTTCCCAAAGCAATTTGTCGAGGGCATCTTTAGACATGGTTTACCTGTTTTCCCTTCTATTCTCACCAGATCTTGCCGGGGTTCAGTATGCCTTTCGGGTCCAGGGCCAGTTTGACGGCCTTCAGGGCCTTCACGCCCGCCTCGCCTAAGGCCTTGGTGATGTAAGGCTTCTTGGTAATCCCGATGCCGTGCTCCCCGGACAAGGTCCCCCCGACCGCCAGGGCCGCCTCGAAAATCTCTGAGACCGCATTATTTACCCGCTCCTCCTCACCGGGCTTGCTCAAATCGCAGAGGACCGAGGGGTGGATGTTGCCGTCGCCGGCGTGGCCGTAAACGGCGATGGTAATCTTGTGCTTCAGGGCGATGGAAGAGATGCGGCGCACCACCTCGGGGAAGGCGTCCCGCGGGACCGAGATGTCCTCACCGATCCGGTTGGGCACTAGACTGGCGATGGCTGAACTGAGGCCCCTTCGGACGGCCCACAGATCGTCGGACTCCTGCTGAGACTGGGCGACGCGGAACCGGTAGGCACCGCAGTTCTGAGCCACGGCTTCGATCCGTTTCGTCTGCATCGCGAGACCCTCGTCGTCGTCGCCGTCGATCTCGATGATAATGCAGGCGCCGATGGCTTGATCGAGCTCAGTCTTGCGGTGTTTCGCCACGGCCTCGAGGCAGAACCGGTCCATGAGCTCGGCGGCCGCCGGCACAAGACCCGACTGCAGCATCCGGTGAATTGTCTCGCAGCCCTCGTCAAGGGTGCGGAACATGAGCTGCAGCGTGCCGCGCTTCTCAGGCATCGGAATGACCCGGAGAAGCACCTTGGTGATGATGCCCAGGGTCCCCTCGGATCCCGTAAACAGGCTCGTCAGGTTGTAGCCCGTGACGTTCTTGATGGCCTTTCCTCCGGTCTTGAGCACCGTGCCGTCAGAGAGCACCACCTCGAGGCCCATGACGTAGTCCGACGTTACCCCGTACTTGACGGCCCGCATGCCGCCTGCATTCTCGGCCACGTTGCCGCCGATCGTGGAGAATTTCCAGCTTGCCGGGTCGGGAGGATAGAAGAGCCCCTTGGCGGCACAGGCGTTGTACAGATCGATCGTGCGAAGCCCCGCCTCGGCCCAGACCATCATGTTTTTCAGGTCCAGTTCGACGATTTTCATCATCCGTTCCAGGGACATGGAAATCCCCCCCTGCACCGGGATGCTTCCCCCGGTTCGGCCGCTGGCGGCACCCCGGGGCGTTACGGGAATTGTGTGCTCGTATGCGACGGCCATGATCTTCGACACTTCCTCCGTCGTCGCGGGCCGCACTACGAGGTCCGGCTTCTTTGCGGGCAAAAGCGGAACAAAGGATGCGTCATAAGAGTATCCGAAACGGTCCAGGTCGGAATCGAGTACGTTTTCCGCACCCACGAACCCGCAAATTTTTTTCTTGATATCTTCCGTGATCAACGGGATTACCTCCTGTCAGGCACCCACCCTCCTTTTCCACCGGCCGTTAGACCCTTCATGGTCCGGGTTGACGCCGGGGCCGGGATTACCTGGTTTGAGGCCCGGCCAACCTGGGCCCTGGCCGACATCCCCAAATAACTGTACAGGGCATAGGTCACCGCCACCGAATCGGCCCCGGTCTCCGGGGTGGAGACGAGGAAAGAAATGGCGGCGCCTTCGCTTGCCCCCTGCTCTTTGAGACTTTTAACAGTCGGCAGGACAGCGCAGGAACAGAGGGGCAGCGGAATCCCCGGAAGGGCCGCGTAGATTACCGAGGCCATCCTTCCTCGGCCTAAATATTTCATTATGGTTTTCGGGGTGACAAAGATCTGGATCACCCCGACGAAAAGGAAGCCCAGGCCTATATAGGGGGCCACCGCCAAGAGCATCTCCCAGCAGGCCCAAAGGTAGTTTTGAAGGAAATCCGGCATCACTTAAACAGGTTGAAACAAAGACCCTCGACGACCCGCTGGCATCAAGCACCTACCTGAAAAGCCCTGTATCATCTCCTGGCCGGAGGGAACAAGGATTATCTTGACACCAAAAAACATTTTCTCCTATATGTAGCGGCAAGCGCAGGTGAGGCCCGGGCCTTAGAATCCGCCTGGCCGTCTGCGGCGGAAGGTAGAATCTAAAAAAAGCTTATGATCAAATATCAAAAGGAGAATAATCATGGCCAAATCGATCAAAGGAACAAAAACACAAAAGAATCTGCTTGCCTCGTTCGCCGGGGAATCGCAGGCCAGAAACCGCTATACCTTCTTTGCCAGCGCAGCCAAGAAGGAAGGCTACGAGCAGATATCCCGGATCTTTCTCGAGACGGCGGATAACGAAAAGGAACATGCCAAGGTATTTTTCAAATACCTGGAAGGCGGCGAGGTGGAAATCACCGCCGCTTACCCCGCCGGCGTCATCGGCGACACCAAGCAGAATCTCAAGGCCGCCGCGGACGGGGAGAACATGGAATGGACCGTCATTTACGCCGAGGCCGCAAAAATTGCAAGAGAAGAGGGCTTTGCCGAAGTGGCCGTCTCTTTCGAAGAAATCGCCGAGGTGGAGATGTTCCATGAGAAGCGCTACCGAAAACTCCTGGCCAATGTTTCAAACGGCGAGG
>JBBIJM010000070.1:0-13023 GCA_037445955.1 Syntrophobacterales bacterium | reverse complement strand
ATTGTGAACAGTCTCTGAATATACTATAACGAAACATCACATACTGAAACGGGCAGCCGTGATTATGAAGCAGGGCACAAGCTCCACCGCATTAAAGGCATTGAGAACCCTCGATATCGTGGCCTCATCTTCGTCGGAGCTGTCCATCCAGGACGTGGCGGACCGCCTGGATACGGACAAAGTCACCGCCTACCGGATGCTCATCACCCTTCAGAACGCAGGATACCTGGTCAAGAACGAAGGATCCAAACGTTATCGATTAAGCTACAAGATCGTCTCTCTTTGCCGAAACCTCCTGGCGGAAAACGAGGTAACCAGCCTGATTGTGAGAACCTTAAAAGACCTCTCCCAGAGGACCCAGGAGACTCTTCACTACTCGGTCCTCGACGGCCAGGAAGCGGTCTTGATCCACCGGGTTAAGGGAAGCCAGCTGGTGAATGTCGATTTCCAAATCGGCGACCGATCCCCCCTGCACTGCACCTCCATAGGGAAGGTACTCCTGGCCTATCAGGACCCCGCCCTCATTGACAAGGTGATCGATGCCGGCCTTGCCCGGCTGGCCTCACATACCATTGTGCATCCGGAGGCATTAAGAGGCGAGCTGAAAAAAATCAGGAGCGAAGGCTATGGTCTGGACGACCACGAATTTGCCGATGATATGCGCTGCATCGCCGTCCCGGTCTTCGAAAACGGAAGGGCCGTCCGCTCCGGCATCAGCATCTCCGGACCGGATTCCCGACTGACCGTAGAGAAGCTTTTTGAATTGAAGGTTCATCTAATGGACGCCGCCTCGACCCTCTCCCGCCAGCTCGGTGGAATCGTCTGATCCGCACCATCCGGCCGTCCCCTTTGATCTTTTCACCATTTCCGTCAAATCGGCATCCCTAAGACCGCCGCCCATAAATAATTTGAGGGCCTCAAACAAGGTCATTTCGGGAAGGGCACAGGTCGGGAAATCTTAAGGCTTACGGCTGCTTCAAGATTTCTCCTGCGGTCGAAATGAAAAGGGCGGGGGTCGAAACGACAAAATCATCGGCTTTTCAAACCTCTTTTCCTGTCAATTTTCCCTTGACAAAAAATTATTTTTAAACAAAATACAATTAATGTAATTGCATTACATATACAGATACGAGTTAGGCTCTCAACTGCCATCATCAACCGTCTTTTGTCATAAGTTGGCCTCGCTTTTGACAGGAAGGAGATCAAATCGTGAAAATGCTGATAGACAGCAAATGGGTCGATTCATCAGACGGAGCTGTGAGCGAGGTGGTAAACTCGGCAAATAACGGTCTCCTCGATACCGTTCCCCTGGCTACGGAAGCGGATATGAGAGAAACGGTTCAGGCGGCCCGGGAGGCGAAGATCCGGATGGCAAAATTGCCCGCCCATGCAAGGGCGGCAATCCTTTTTCGCTCTGCCGATGCCCTCGAAAGAAGAAGGGAAGAACTCTCCTGTCTTTTGGCCCAGGAAAACGGCAAGCCCATCCGGCAAACCCGGGAAGAACTCGGGGCGGCCATCAGGATCTTCCGGGGATTTGGAGAAGAGGCCAAGCGGCTCTTCGGCAAGAGCATGTCGCTGGATATGGTCCCGGGGATGGAGCGGCATTTCGCCCTGACCCTCCGGAGGCCGGTGGGGGTCGTGGCCGCCATCGTTCCCTTCAATTACCCCGTCGAACTTTATGCCCACAAGGCCGCGGCGGCGCTGGCCGCCGGAAACGCCGTAATCGTCAAACCCCCCAGCGATTGTCCCCTGACCCTTTTACACATAGCGGAAATCATCGAGGAGTCGGGCGTTCCCCGGGGGGCGCATCAGGTTGTAACGGGGGCGGGACAGTTGATCGGGGAGCATCTGGCCAGGGAAGAGGGAATCGATCTCATTTCGCTGACCGGAAGCACCGCAGTCGGGCAGAGGATCTCCCGGCTGGCGGCGGCTACCCTGAAAAAGGTCCATCTCGAACTGGGGGGAAGCGACGCCACTATTGTCTTTGCCGATGCAGACCTCAATGAGGCGGCGGAAGCTGTCATTTTAGGGAGGCTCGCCCGGGGAAACGGACAGATCTGCTGCGCGGTGAAGAGGGTTTTCGTACAGGAGGCGGTCCATGACGAGTTTGTCGAAATCCTCGCGAATAAAACGAAAAAATTGATCGTAGGGGATCCCCTGGATGAAAAGACCGATGTAGGGCCGCTTATCACGGAAAACGCCGCCCGGGAGGTAGAAAGCGACATTCTCGAAGCCCTCGAAAGGGGCGCCCGGCTAAGGGCGGGCGGAACGCGACGGGGCGCCTTCATCGACCCCACCGTATTGGACCGGGTTCCCCTCGAGGCAAGGGTGATAAAAGAAGAGACCTTCGGGCCGGTCGTGCCGGTGGTTGCATTCGGCACGCTGGATGAGGCGGTCGAGCTGGCCAACGGCACCCCCTATGGTCTTCAATCATCGGTGTTCACCAACCAGATCGCCACCGCCCTTGACCTGGCCTATCGGCTCGAGGCGGGGGGAGTCATCGTCAACTGGTCCAGCGCCGTCCGGGTGGAAAACCTGCCTTTCGGCGGCGTGAAGATGAGTGGACATGGGCGAGAGGGCATTCATGACACCCTTCTTGAAATGACCGAGCTAAAGACGGTGATCCTCTATAACGCCCTCTCATTTTTCGATGGCTCCGGACGATAGTCTTAATTGATAAATGAATATGGATCCGATGGAAACGAAAGAGTTCCTGCAAATGCAGGGCATAAGCAAGAGTTATGACGGGACGCACGCCTTGCGCAGGGTTGATTTTTCATCGGATCGCGGCGAGGTCCACGCCGTTGTCGGAGAAAACGGGGCGGGAAAGAGCACCCTGGTCAAGATCCTGACCGGGGCCCTCCGGGCGGACGCCGGCCGGATTCTCCTGGACGGAATACCCAGAGATATAAGTAGTCCGCTCATCGGCCAGCGGCTGGGGATCCGCATGGTCCCCCAGCATGTGAGCCTGGTGCCCCACTTGACGGTTACGGAGAACATCCTGCTTTGCGATCTGCCGACCTGTCGATTAAAGGGATGGATCAACTGGCCCGAGGCGCACCGCCGGGCGGAGGCGATTTTCGAGGAGATCGGTTTCCGGGGGATCAAGGTCCGCAAGACGGTCTCCCTTCTCAGTGCCTCCCAGCAGCAGATTGTGGGAATCGCCAAAGCGGCGGCGGTAAGGCCAGAGATCCTGATCATGGATGAGCCCTCGGCGGTTCTCTCCCAGGAGGAACTAAAACACCTGTTTGCCCTGATCAGAAGGCTAAAAGAGGATTCGGTATCGATCCTCTATATCTCCCACCGGCTCGATGAGGTCTTTGAAATCGCCGACCGGGTCACGGTGCTTAAGGACGGTCAGGTCGCAGGCACGGCAAGCCCCAGGGACATCGACAAGGGAACCCTGATCAAAATGATGGTCGGACGCACCCTTGAGGAGATATTCCCCCATCGACCGGTCCGGCCTGGAGCGGAACTCCTGAAACTCAACGGTTTAAGTCTCAGGGGGGTTTTTGAAAATGTCTCGTTTTCGATCGCCCGGGGTGAGATCGTCGGTCTCTACGGGCTCATCGGAAGCGGTCGCACCGAGGTCGCCCGCTCTGTCTTCGGCGCCCTGCAACCGACCTCGGGAGAGCTTCGCCTGGGCGGACAAACGGTCCGGTTCGGCTCCCCCCACGACGCCCTCCAGGCGGGCATCGCCATGCTGACGGAGGATCGGAGCAGGGACGGGCTGGTTCTGTTCCTTTCAATCCGGGACAATATGAGCCTCGCCAATTTTAAATTAATGACCCGCTGGGGACTCATTATGCGGGGACGCCAGAATTCGCTGGTCCGGGCCAAGGTGGCGGAGTTGAACGTCCGCCCCCCGGCTATAGCCAGGCCGGTCCAGACGTTAAGTGGCGGCAATCAGCAGAAGGTCGTCCTGGCCAAATGGCTTCTCGCCCGGGCCCGGGTGCTCATCCTGGACGAACCCACCCGAGGGGTGGACGTCGCCACCAAGCAAGAGATATACAGCATCATCAAGGGGCTCGCTTTAGACGGGATGGGAATCCTCCTTATCTCCTCGGAATTGCCGGAGATCCTGGGGATGAGCGACCGGGCCCTGGTTATGCGCGAGGGGCGGCTGGCAGGGGAATTCTCGAGAGAAAAGGCAACGGAACAGAGTCTGCTTGCCTGTGCCGCCGGGGTCATTGAAAATGCTTAAAGGGAGTGGAAATGTCAACGGAGATCGCAAGTAAGGAGAAGGGGGGCCGCGCCTTCGCTTCTTCCCTTCGGGAAAAGTGGTTCCCCGGCGGGACCGCCGGAAGGCGGCATCTGGACTACGTCTTCATCGGCGCCTTTGTGGTGGCGATAGCCATCGGCACCCTGGCCACCGAGGTATTTTTCACCGAGGCGAACATGAAGAACATTTCCCGCCAGATTGTGTCCAACGGTCTCATCAGCCTGGGGATGCTGATGGTGATCCTGACCGGGGGGATAGATCTCTCTGTAGGCTCGATCGTCGCTTTGGGCGGGGTTATCTCGGCGGGGATGTCCGACAAGGTCGGCATTGTTCCGGCGATCCTCATCGCCCTGGCCGCGGGCGCCCTGGTGGGGATCGTCAACGGTTTTTTTGTAGCGCGGTTCAAGCTGCAGCCGTTCATCGTCACCCTGGCTACCATGGGCATCGTCCGCGGGTTCGTATTCGTCTATACGGAAACCCCCCTCGTATCTCAACATCCCAGCTTCCGGGCCCTCGGATCAAGCTCCCTGGGACCGCTGCCCTCAACGATGATTATCATGCTCGTTTGCTTCATCCTGGTTTGGATATTCCTCAACCGGACCCCTGCCGGACGGGCAACGGTCGCCATCGGCGGCAACAAGGAAGCGGTTTGGCTGGCGGGGGTCAATGTGGAGCGCACCATCCTGCTGGCCTATGTCTTATCAGGCGTGTTTTCGGCGCTTGCCGGGACGATCCTGGTCTCACGCCTGGGAATCGCCCAGCCCAGTCTCGGCATCGCTTACGAACTGGATGCGATAGCCGCCTGCGTGATCGGCGGGGCGATTCTGGGGGGCGGCGGCGGAGGGGCCATCGGCACATTTTTCGGGGTGCTCATCTTGGGCATGATCAACAATCTGTTAAACCTGCACGGCATCCAGAGCTACTACCAGGAGATCATCAAGGGGGCGGTAATCATTTTTGCCGTACTGGCCCGGAGAAGGGGAACGATAAGATAGGACAAAATTTCTATCTTGGACAAGGTGCAAAGAAGGGAAAGGGGGTGGAGGATTCAAGGGGATAGCGGAGATGTCGTCGTCAATGGGTTTTGAAATCTATTGTCTTTTTTGAAAGGAGGATTGAGAGAAATGAAACGTACCGTGATTGCAGGTCTCTTCCTGGCCTTGATCTTGGGGATTGCAGGCCCGATTCAGGCCCAGGCAAAAAAAGAGATCCAGATAGGGGTTATCACCTTGCAAATGAGGTCGCCTTACTTCATTTCCATGGTCAGGGCGATAGAAGCGGAGGCGCCTCAATTCAAGAATGTCAAATTGATCGTGGCCGACGGCCGGGGGGATGTGGCCAAGGTGACCGCGGATATCGAGGATTTGATCGCCCGGCGGGTCGACGGGTTTATCATGAATATCAGCCCCCTCGAATCCCTCCCCGGGCCTATGGCGGCCATTAAAAAAGCCGGAATCCCGGTGGTGCTGGTCAACCGGAAGCTCCGGGGGGATCCCTACACCTCCTGGATCGGGGCGGACAATTTTGCCACGGCAACCGGCGTAGGGGAGCAGATCGCCAAACAACTGGAAGGCAAGGGCGTCCTCCTCATGATGCGCGGCGGACCGGAAGACAACAGCACCGGGATTGCCCGGCGGGACGGGGTGCTTTCGAAGGTAAGGGGCACCGCCATCCAGACGATCATTGCCCCGGCCTTTGGCGGCTGGACCGAAGACGGCGGGTTCAAGGTCATGGAGGACATGCTGGCCAAGCATAAAAAGATCGACGCGGTGTTCTGCGAAAACGACTCGATGGGCCTGGGGGCGATGAAGGCCATTCGGGATGCGGGGCGTGCCAAGGAGATCCGGGTGTTCGGTTTCGACGGCCAGAAGGAGGCCTTAAGACAGATCATGATCGGCAGCAACTATGCCGGAACCGGCCACAATGATGCAAACTCGATAGGCAGGATGGGATTCCACCGGATGATGGCCATCTTGGCCGGCGCCACCGTGGATCTGGACACCCCGTTTCCCGTGCGGGTGATTACCAGAGAGAACGTGGCCCGCTATTACGATCCCGATTCAATCTTCTAGGCCGCTTTGGGGTCAAATCTTTAAACTTGACAATTCAGCTCTCTGGTGCGGCTTCGAATTCGGATTTGTCAAGTTTAAAGATTTGACCCCATTTACGCTTGAATTGTCAAGTTTAAAGATTTGACCCCACTGCCACCGCGTCCAGCACCTCCCGCACCTTTCTCGACAAGCCCTCCAGGGTGAACGGCTTCTGGATAAACCCAACCCCCGGGCTGAGCACCCCGTGACTCACGATCGCATCGTCGGTATAGCCTGACATGTAGAGAACCTTCGCCTCCGGGTGGATCTCAAGCAGCCGCAGGGCGAGTTCCCGACCGCTCATCCCGGGCATCACCACATCGGTCAGGAGAAGATGAATCGGCTCCCGGTATTGCCCGCCAAGCTCAAAGGCAACGCCCCCGTCCGGCGCCTCCAGGACCCGATAACCCAGGCCAGCAAGCGCCCTTACCGCAAGATTCCTCACCGTCTCCTCATCCTCCACCAGAAGAACCGTCTCGCTCCCCCGGGGAATCTCTCCTGCGGCCTCCTTCCTGAGATCATCGAGAGGTTCGTCCACCCGGGGCAGATAGATCTTGAACGTCGCCCCCTGCCCCGGCTCGCTGTAAACCCAGATGCTGCCCCCGCTCTGGTTCACGATCCCGTAAACCGTGGACAGTCCGAGCCCGGTGCCCTTGCCCTGTTCCTTCGTCGTGAAGAAAGGCTCGAAGAGCCGTTCCCGGACATCCTGGCTCATCCCCACCCCGGTATCGCTCACCGAAACCATCACATAAGAGCCCGGGGCTACATTTACGTGTCGCCGGGCATAGACCTCATCCAGCTCCACGTTGGCCGTCTCGATGAGGAGTTTCCCCCCTTTGGGCATCGCGTCCCGGGCGTTGAGAGCCAGGTTGATGATCACCTGCTCGATCTGACCGGGATCGGCCTTGACCTTGCCCAGCGGCTCCGCCGGGCGGAACTCCAACATGATATCCTCCCCGATCAGCCGGCTTAGCATCTTGTCAAGCCTCTTTAAAACCTGATTAAAATCCAGGACCTTCGGCTCGAAAGCCTGCTTGCGGCTGAAGGCCAGAAGCTGGCGGGTAAGCGACTCCGCCCGGTCGGAGGCCCGCTTGATCTCCTCCAGATAGCCCTTCAGCGGGTCGCCCGCCCGGACGTCGATCAGGGCAAGCTGGGCACAGCCGGAAATGACGGTAAGGATGTTGTTGAAGTCGTGGGCGACGCCGCCTGCCAATTGGCCGATCGCCTCCATCTTCTGCGCCTGGCGAAGCTGCCCCTGAAGCTCCGCCTTATCCTCCTGCGCCCTTTTCAACGGGGTGATATCCTCGAGGCAGACCAGCACCAGCGGTTCATTGGCTATTGTGAGGGGCACCGTGGACAGGAGAAAGCAAACTTCCTCCGCCTTCCCGTTCACCTCGAAGGGGAGCCTGGCCTCCCTGCCCAGATGGGTTTTGCCGGTCGCAAAGGTGTCAAGGACGGTATCCCGGATGACGCAGCCCTGACAAAAAGGCCCAAACCCGCAGCCTTCCGGATCGTCCAGGGCATGAATACACCTTAAAGCCTCCCCTCCCCGGATACCCAGCATCTCCGCGACGGAACTGCGGGCGAATTTGGCGGCCAGACCGTTGGGCAGCTTGCGGATTCTTCTCTCCCCGTCCAATATCAGCAAAACAACGGGGATATTCTCGATGATCGCGGCGAGCTCGGCCTCCTTGTCCCTCAAGATACCTTCCGCCCGCCTCCGTTCGGAAATATCGCGGATGATGCTTTGATAAACCCTTTCCCCTTCAATCTCGATGAGCCGGGAGCTTATCTCCACGGGAAAGACGGTTCCATCCTTCATACGGTTTAAGGTTTCGTAGATCAGTCCGTTTGTCGATTCAATCTGTCCGATTTGTTTCTCAAAGTCCGATCTCAAGAGGGAGGGTTGTAAATCGGCGAGATCCATCCCGATGAGCTCTTCGCGGCTGTAGCCATATGACCTAAGGGCCCGCTCATTGGCCTCGATGATTTTCAGATCCCGACCGGACATCAGGATGATGTCGTTTGCATACCGGCTTAAGTAGTCGAATCTCTGAGCCAGGGCCTGATGTTTCAACTCCGTCTCCGCCTGTTTCCGGGAATGCTCGGCCCTTTGCTTAAGCCAGAAAAGGGCGAGGATGATCCCGGAGCCGGCAATCAAAAGGATCACTATTACCACGGTGTTTATTGCCATGATAGAAATCGGCTCGTAAATTTCTTTCCGGTCCACCTTGGCAACCATAGACCACGGGGAATCGGGGATGGGCCTTGTCACCGCAAGCACCGGGACCCCCCGGTAATCCCTGCCCTCGACGATCCCTGTCTGCCCCCGGGCCGCCATCGCCGCGGGGAGATGCTTCTCATGGACCGAGAGGCGGAGATTCAGGGCGGTGTCTTTCCGGTGCCTAAGTTCGTTCAGATAGACCACCTCCTCTCCCTCCCGCCGGACAAGCAGCGTCTCCGCAGTCCGGCTTGGGGTAGGCCAGGATTGGATTAAGGGATAGAGGAATCGGTCGGGATCTATCTCAAATACCAAAAGGGCCATCGGGGCGGATTTCCCTTCCTCAGGGTCCTGCACCGGACTGGCCGCTGCCATATAAATACGGCCCGATGTTTCCTCCCGGTGCAGGTCGGCAAAGATAATCTGATTTTTCCGAAATGATTCGGCGGCCACCGTCTTCAAATGCGGGCAGTCTATGTTCCTCGCCCCCGTTGCGGACAGCGCTACCCGCTGCCTTCGGTCGAGAAGAATAACGTCCTGGAAACCATAGTTGTCTTTGAGGGAGGTGATGAAATCGTGGACCCTCTTGCGCCTCCCGGGATCGGAGGGATTTGAAAGAAACTCTTTGATCCCCATCCTGAGAAACGGACTTCGGACAGGCATGGTCACAATTCTTAGCTTTTCTCTACGCCAGCTTGAAATCTGATTCACCTTCAGATCGGCGATGGCTGAGAGCGCCTCCCCTGAGTGCTTTTTTAGATGTTTCTTCTGATCCTCATAAAAAAGGTATCCGGCGATGCCAATGCCCGCCCCGAAAACGAGGAAAACAAGGACAAGGCGCCAGAGGCCCTTGTCGCGCTTCGCTTGAGAGGGCATTTTTTATCTCCTGTTACCGGGGCTCGCCTGTGGTTTTTCGGAACGAATTCGCTGCCCTTGTATTATATGGAATTGCCCGGGTTATGCAAATGAATTTATGATGAATTTATGATGCTACGAATTGCCTCATTACCCGTTTTTCTTGACCTGGCCGGAAAATTTCTTTATGGAGACCTGTGCCCGATGTGAGGCCTGACAAAGGCCGTTTCGAGGAGCGTAAGCGACGAGAAATCTTGATGTATTTTAGCTGTTTAAGATTTGTCCCCGGGGTAGAGATGACAAAGGAAACGGTCTTAAGAACAAGAAAAGCGATCGAAATGAGAAAATCGGCCATACTTCAAAGCTCTCGATTTACGCTTTCCTGCCATGACTAAAAATCCGCCCCGGATCATTCTAATAAACCCGCCACTCGTCAAGCCCTGCGAACCTCCCGGAGGGCCGGCCCGCCTCGCGGGGGCCCTCGAGGCCGAGGGAATCGAACCTGTTCTCATCGACGCCAATCTGGAAGGCATAGTATATCTCCTGAACCGGGCAAAAGAGCCGCCTTCCGCCTGGGGCAAAAGGGCCTTTAAAAACAGATTGGAAAATCTGCGAAATTTAAAGGATCCCCGCACCTACCGGAGCATCGACCGGTACAGCCGCGCCGTTTCCGACCTCAACCGGGCGCTCGCCGACGCCGGGGGAGGCAGAACAAACTTAAGCCTCACCGATTATCACGACCCCGCCCTCAGCCCCTTAAAGAGCGAGGATCTGCTTAAGGCCGCCGCTTCCCCGGAGGACAGCCCCTTTTTCCCCTACTTCTCGGCCCGTCTGCGGGGGCTCGTCAAACAGGAGGGGATCGCCTTTGCGGGCTTCTCGCTAAACTACCTGAGCCAGGCCTTAACCGCCTTCGCCATGATCGGTTTTCTAAAGGGAGAGTTTCCTTCCCTCACCATAATTGCAGGCGGCGGCCTTGTCACCTCCTGGATGAGGAGGCTTGATTTGAAGGGTCTCTTCCCGGGGCTTCTCGATCACTGCGTCGCCGGCCCCGGGGAAGAAGCGCTCCTTTTGCTTTTGGGCCGAAAACCGGCGGGAGGCCCGGGTTACCTGCCGTCCTACCGGAGGCTTCCCCTGGAATCTTATCTCTCCGCCGGTTTCGTTCTGCCCTTCAATACCTCCCGGGGCTGTCCCTACGGCCGCTGCACCTTCTGCCCGGAGACGGCGGAGGGCAACCGCTACAGCCGGATCGATCCCAAGACCGCCCTAGCGGATATCTCGCTTTTGGCCGCGGGCCTCAGGCCTTCCCTGATCCATTTTACCGATTGCGCCTTAAGCGAGGCGACTCTGGAGGAAATCATCCGCCGGCCGCCGGGGGCCCCCTGGTACGGTTTCGTCCGGGTTTCCGAAAGGATGACCGACCGGAAATTCCTGAGAAAACTGAAGGACTCAGGCGCGGTCATGCTGAAAATCGGCATCGAATCGGGGAGCCAGGAGGTTTTGGATTCGCTCAAGAAGGGATTCCGGGTGGAGGCCGCCTCGCTCATGCTCAAGGGAATGAAGGAGGCGGGCCTGGCCGCCTATGTATATCTGCTCTTCGGAACCCCGGCGGAGTCGAAAAAAGAGGCCCGGGAGACGGTGGAATTCGTCTCCCGCCACGGGGATTGTATCGATTTCATCAGCGCCGCCATTTTTAATCTTCCCCTCAACAGTCCCGCGGCAGGGAAACTGCCCCGGGAAGCCTTCTATGAGGGGGATCTTTCCCTCTACAGCGATTTTCGTCATCCCTCGGGCTGGGGCCGGCGGCAGGTGCGGGCGTTTCTCGCCTCGGAATTCAGGAGGGAGCCGGCGATAAGGTCCATCCTGGGCCGGCAGCCCCCCTTTTTCACCTCCAACCACGCCCCGTTTTTTGTCCTTAATCGGTAAGTAGCCCCCTTACGTTTGATTCCTTAAAAAGATCGGAAACGGCTTTCTGATCCTTATTCATTTTCTTATTCATTTTCTTGACAGATAAGGGGCATTTCTCTATATAAGTGCCGGTTGTAAGGGGGGAACTGAGATACCCAAAGCGCAAGGAGGTGGGACATTGTACAAAATCATCAGGAAAGAAGTCTTAAGCGGCGTGAGCAAACTGATGGAGGTCGAGGCCCCTCAGGTAGCCGGAAAGGCGCGACCGGGGCAATTCGTCGTCCTGAGAAACGACGAGACCGGAGAGAGGTTTCCCCTTACCATTGCCGATTTCGACCGGGAGGCCAGGACCATCACCCTCATCTTCCAGGAGGTAGGCAAATCGACCCTGCAATTGGGAAAGATGGGGGTGGGAGACTCGATCGCCACCTTGACCGGTCCTCTGGGTGTCCCCACGGAGATCGAGAATTTCGGGACCGTGGTCTGCGTCGGCGGGGGAATCGGCATCGCCCCGCTTTTCCCCATCACCCGCGCCCTGAAACAGGCGGGCAACGAGGTCCTCACCATCATCGGCGCCCGGACCAAGGAACTCATCTTCTGGGAAGAGAGGATGAGGGAGGTATCGAGCGAGCTTATCGTCTGCACCGATGACGGCACCCACGGCCGCAAGGCCCTGGTCACCGAACCCCTCAAGGAACTGCTGGATTGCCGCAAGGATATCAGGCATATCTGGGCCATCGGGCCTGCGATCATGATGCGGTTCGTCGCCGCCGTAACCCAGCCGTACAACGTCCCGACCATTGTCAGTCTCAATACGGTGATGGTCGATGGCACCGGCATGTGCGGCAGCTGCCGGGTGTTGATCGACGGAGAGGCCAAGTTCGTCTGCGTGGACGGCCCGGAGTTTGACGGGCACAAGGTAAACTGGGATCTCATGCTCTCGAGACTCTCCTATTATAAAAACGAGGAAAAAATTTCCCTGGATATCTGGCAGAATAAGTGTCAGGGCCACACCTGCTCCTGCCCGAAATGAGGTATATGAAATGACCAAGAAAAAAATCATCCCCAAGAAACATGCCATGAAGGAACAGCCGCCCAAGGTGCGGATCGGCAACTATAACGAGGTCCCCCTGGGATACACCCCGGAGGAGGCCCAGGCGGAAGCCGAGCGGTGTATTCAATGCGCCAAGCCCGTTTGTATCGGCGGCTGCCCGGTCAACATCGACATCCCCCTCTTCTTAAGGCTGATTGCCGAAGGGGATTTCCGGGGGGCGGTCAACGTAGTCAAGGCAACCAACGCCCTGCCCGCCATTACCGGCCGAGTGTGCCCCCAGGAGACCCAGTGTGAAGAGGTCTGCACCCTGGGCAAGAAATTCGAACCGGTGGCCATAGGCCGCCTCGAGCGGTTTGTCGCCGACTGGGAGGCGGCCCAGGGCTCCATCGCCGCCTCTACCCTGCCTGCGCCTTCGGGAAAAAAGGTCGCCGTCGTCGGCTCCGGGCCGGCAGGACTCACCGTGGCGGCGGATCTGGCCCGGCTGGGCCACGGGGTTACCCTCTTTGAGGCCCTTCATGAGGCGGGCGGGGTTCTGGTATATGGAATCCCCGAGTTCAGACTGCCCAAGGAGATCGTCCGGCGCGAGGTGGATTACGTCTGCAGCATGGGGGTAAAGCTGGTCAAGGACTACGTGGTGGGCAGTTCGGAAACGGTGGATGAGCTTCTTGCCCAATAT
>JBBIJM010000069.1:0-13054 GCA_037445955.1 Syntrophobacterales bacterium | reverse complement strand
TCGATAAGCGCCGACAACCACCCGGTCATTTCGAGGAGCGCAAGCGACGAGAAATCTTGCCTCCAGGCTGTTTAAGATTTCTCCCTGCGGTCGAAATGACCTGGATGCGTTTGAAATGACAAAATCATCGGTTTTACAAAGCTCCCGGGCAATATTTCTCCCCAGGTCGAAACGGCTGGCCCGGCGGTTTTCAAGGCCCCCGGGCCGGTCCCTCTCTCTCTTCGTCAGTCCTTCAGGCAGCGGGCGATCCCTTTTACCACCCGGCAGGCATCCTCCATGATCCCGTCGAGGAGTTCCTTCACCCGGGGCATGTTATCGATTCTCTGGGCGCATTCCCCGCCGGCCATCATGGCCAGCTCCCGGTTCCCCTCGAATGTCGCCTTGATCCCCTGTCTTTCGTACTCGATAAGATCGGGGGAAACGGTGGTGTAGTCGTCGGGAACGCCGGTGAAGACCCCGGGGGACTGGCTCAGGGTGTTTTCCAGGTGTTTTACCGTGGCCGGCGTCTTAAGCCAGCGCGCCGGGCCGACGAATCCTCTGGCCACCAGGGTCCCCCGGTCTTCCGTTTTGAGCACCTGTTCCTTCCAGAGGGGAGGGAAATCGCTCTCTTCGGTAGCCAGAAGTCTCGTTCCCATCTGGACCCCCGCCGCCCCCAGGGCCAGGGCCGCGGCTACGGTTTTCCCGTCACAGAAGCCCCCGGCGCCGACTACGGGAAAACCGGGATCGGCCAGGGCATCGATCACCGCCGGCAGGAGCACCATGGTATGGACAGGCTCCCAGGCGATGTGAAACCCGCCCTCATGACCGGAGGCGACGATACAATCGACGCCGGCCTTGCGGCAGCGCAGGGCCCCTTTCACCGAGGGCACCACATGGATCCAGGTGAATCCGGCGGACTTTATCTTTTCCCGCCAGGGCACAGGGTCCCCTGCGGAGGTGAAGATCACCTTGAAGCAGTCCTTCATCCCGGGGGTTTCGCTGCGGACCCGGATCGCCGTGTCGATTAAGATCTGGGCCTGGGCGACGATCTCCGCGGAGACCATGACGTTGATCCCGAAGACTCCCCCCTTTTCTTTAGTCAAACGATAGGTTCTCTTGAGGACCTTCTCCAGAACCGTGGCCATATCGTCATCCATGGCAGCCTCGGCGGTCTCTATGAACGCCCGGTAGACCCACGGTTCCCCTTCTTTGTTAAGAAGGCCGCTGGTCGAAAGGATCCCCAGGGCGCCGGCGTTGGCCGCGGCGACGCAGAGATTGTTGTTGCTGAAGGGCCCCATTCCCGCCTGAATGATTGGATAACGGATCTCGAGTAATTCGGTGAGCCTGGTTTGTATCATCTACCTCCTCCTTAGCCGGTTACGCCGGAACGAAATAATTTGCCCCGCAGATGTCTAAATTCATCAAGGGGTCTCATCTCAACTGTCGCTTCAAATATTTACCCGCATGGCTCTTGGGCAGATCCTCCCTGATCTCCACAAGGCCGGGGCACTTATAACCCGATAACCTCTCCTTAGTCCAGGAGATGAGTTCCTCCGGGGAGACCCTTCCCCGGGCCTCGGTCTTCAAGACGACGAAGGCCTTGATCTTTTCGATGGTCTCCGGATCCGGGATGCCGACTACGGCCGCCTCGAGCACCCCGGGATGTTCGTGGAGGACCTCTTCCACCTCCCGGGGATAGACGGAATGACCTTTGTACTTGATCAGGTCCTTTGCCCGGTCGACGATCCAGACGTAGCCCTCCTGGTCCATCCGGGCGATGTCTCCAGTTCTCAGCCACCTTAGGCCTTCTATCTCAAGGAAAGTATTCTCCGTTTCTTCGGGACGATTCCAGTAGCCCAGCATCACCTGCGGCCCGGCAACCAAAAGCTCCCCGGGAACATTCAAGGGGGCGAAATCGCCGTTTTTGAGATCCCAGATGGCCTCAACGCACCCGGGATAGGGAACGCCGACGGAGCCTTTTTTCTGTTTTATCGCCGGGGAGGTGGAATTGGTCACCGGGCTCGCCTCGGAGAGGCCGAAACCTTCATGAATCGTCACCCCTTTGGTCAACTTTTCAAATTTATTGATCACCTCAACGGGAATGGGACCGGCGCCGTTACTGCACCAGATGAGACTCGAGAGGTCCGTCTTTTCAATGGCAGGCTCGTTTATCAATCGGATAAAGATCGGCGGGGCGCCGGTCACTATCTGGATCCGGTGCCTTTCGATGCCCTTGAGAAACTCCGCCGGTTCGAACCGCGGAAAGACCACCAGTTTGTGTCCGTTACAGATCCCGCAGCTCATGTCCACGGTCTGGCCGTAAATATGGTACCAGGGCAGCACCGCGGCCTTGACGAAATGATCCAGCTTGAACCTCCGCAAGACCGCCCGATCCCAATGGCTCGTCTGGACGACGTTGGCAAGGATGTTGAAATGGGAAAGCATCGCCCCCTTCGGCAGGCCGGTGGTGCCGCCGGTATATTGCAGAATCGCCAGGTCCCGCCTCAGATCGAAGGCAAGGGTGGGGGGATCCCCCTTCTCCCCCAGGAGCATATTGAAATCTATCCAGGAATCGGGGATATCCCGCTTTACCTCGTCCTGGAAGGTCAGGGGAACGGCGACCTTTTCTTGCAACCTCAGACCTTCTCCCAGAGATTCGATCTTCGGCAGATACTGGTCGAAGGCGAAGAGAATCTTCGCCCCGCTGTCTTTAAGCTGAAAATCTATCTCCCGGGGCACCGCCAGGGGAGAAATGGCCGTCACCGCCGCCCCGGCCTTCATCGCCCCAAAATAGATGACCACAAAGGCGGGACAGTTGGGCAGATAGATGGCCACCCGGTCGCCCCGGCTCACGGCCATTTTTCGAAGGGAACAGGCACAGGCGTTAATCCTTTCCTCAAGCTCGCCCAAGGTGATCTCCTTCCCCTGGAAGAGCAGGGCCACCCTCTCGGGATGATTCCTCGCCTGCTTGTCCACGAGGGAGAAAACCGGATCTTCCGGAAAGGCAAGCTCCTCCCGGGCCAAGGGGGGATAGGATTCAAGCCAGATCTTCTCCGTTACATACGCGGGGATGCGACCCATCATAGGCTCCTTGAATTGCCTTAAAGATAATGACCTTATCCTAAGCTCTCGGGTTAAACAAACCTCGTGGCAAAAAAGTTTGGCCTCAAGCCCCTCCCCTTTGCCTGAATCGTTTGACGAATACGGAAACCGCCAGGGGAGCCAGGGCGATGGTCACCCCCAATAAGGTGATCCTGGTTTCCGGAAAGGCCATCAGGCCCCCTCCCAAAACAAGAAAAGGACGCACCCAGGCCGAAAGCACCCCGGCCTTAAGCAGGTATCCCTCCATCCCGCCTGCGATCAAGGTTACCCCGATGAGACAAAATACGAAATGATAAAGGGTATCAAGGAGCTCTCCTTGTAAAATCAAAGAGGGATTGAAGACAAAGAAGAAGGGGATGAAGTAGATGACCACACCGAGGCGCATGGCGGTAAACGAGGTCTGCATCGGGTTGGCCCCGGCGATGGCCGCCCCGAGAAACGCCGCCGCCGCAACCGGCGGGGTGATCCCCGCGAGCATCGAATAGTAGATGATAAAGAGATGGACCGCCAAAACATCGAGACCGCCGATCTTGATCACCGCCGGCGCCAGGGTCACCGCAAGAAAGATGTAGGCCACGATGGAAAGACCGATCATGCCCATAATATAGCAGGCGATAACGCCCATAAGCAAGGTCAGATAAACGTTTCCCCCTCCCAGATTGACCAGCCCCGCGGCGAACGACCCGGAAACGCCGGTCACGGTGAGCCCGGCGACAATGAAACCGATGGGAAAGATGATCGCCGCGGTTTGGGCAATCAGAATCCCTACCTCCGCCAGGGTATCGACCAGGCGTCCCGGGGTCATCCTGGTTTCTTTCCTGAAGAACGAAAGGAAGATCATGAGCACCACCGCATAGAAGGGGGCCATTTCTTCCCAGCGCATGTAGAGGAGTCCCCAGAGCAGGAAGAGAAAGATCGCGACAAAAGGCCAGCCTTCTTTGAGGGTTTGCCCGAGGGACGGTATGTCCTCTTTCGGCAGACCCTTGAGGCCGGAGCGGGCCGCATAGGCATCCACCTGGAGCAGCAGGCCGAGATAATAGAGGATGGCCGGAATAGCCGCGGCCATGATGACAGTTACATAAGAAATCCCCAGGAACTGACACATGACGAAGGCCACCGCCCCCATAACCGGCGGCATCAGGACCCCGCCGGTCGAGGCGCAGGCCTCGATCGCCCCGGCGTAGCGGGGGGGATAACCGAGTCTTTTCATTGCGGGGATGGTCACCGACCCGGTGGCGACTATATTGGCGAAGATGCTCCCGCTTAAGCTCCCGAAGAAGCCGCTCGAGATTACCGCCACCTTGGCCGGCCCGCCCCGGTATTGTCCGCAGAGGCTCAAGGAGAGATCGAGGAAAAACTTTCCCGCCCCTGTGGCGATCAGGACCCCGGCAAAGAGGAGAAACCCGATGAGGATCTCCCCCAATACCTTCGAAGGCAAACCGGGCAGGCCCGCCTCGGTGAAGATCATAGAACCGATGTTGGCGACAAAGGGTTTACCGTAACCCCAAAAGATCCCGGGCATGTATTCGGCGAAAAGGGGGTAGAGGCCCAGGACGAAGCAGACGATCAGGTAGGCCGTCCCCCCGATCCTTCTTCCCCCCTCGAGAATCAGGAGCCACAGGATCACCCCGAGGGTGAAATTGAACCTGCTGGGATAGGTCCAGCCGAACCGGACGATCTCTTCGTCATGGAGAAAGAAATAGAAACAGATGGTAAAGGTGAGAAAGGCAAAGACCAGGTCATAGAAAGGGATGCCCTTCCTCCCTTTTACAGCCGGCAGGATCAGGAAGGCGGCGCTTCCATAGCAGGCGGCAATGAGGAAATAGTAGCCTACGTCGAGGAGTGATTTCCCCTGATAGGTAAACCGGAAGAGATAGAAGACGGCGATGAATATCCCCGCCGCGGTGAGCAGAAGGAACAGTGCCTTCACCCATCCGGGCAGGCTTTTATACCTCGTCATTTCTACTTCGGCCTTTTTAAGCAAGGATAAATCCTTTTTTAATCAGTCCAGCCTTACCTTGAATTCGGGGATATCCTTGGTCACACTGCCCCAGAGTTCCACCCATTCTTTGCTGTCATGGGCGATCCGGATCTTTCGCTCGTGGGCCCGGGAGGTCGCCTGCCTCCAGGCCTCTACATATCTTGCGGTCAGTTTTTTTGCCTCGGCGTTCCAGAGATCGTCCGCGGCGGTCCACTTCCCTATTTCCTTCAGATACCGGATGGTTCCGTCATGGATGGGAACGGGAGAAAAATTGAGGAATTCCCTGAAGATCTCGAGGGACATCCGGGCGCAGATGTCATGGGCGCCCTTGTAGCTTTCAAAGTTCTGATGGAGCCATTTGCTCAAATTATAGGCCAGCTCAGGATCCGTCGCCGTCGTCCCCGCATAGACGAAATTGGACAACCAGCCCTCCCGGCCGATGGCGGACTTCACCCCGATGCCCATTTTTGCCGGAATCGCCGTGGGCCGCCATTTTAAGACCTCCGCCCAGCCTTTTTTATCGGCGAGGGGCTTCTCCAGCCACCTGAGGCCCCGGGGATGGGCCTCTATTTCATAGGTAACCGCACTGATCGTGGCCACCATGGCCACATCGGCCTTCCCCTCGGCGATGCTCTTCACATTGGCCGCGTAGCTCCCCAGGGGAACAAAGACGATATTCTTCATCAGGTCCTCCCGGCCCAGGAACCCCAGAAAGGCCGGCAGGGCCTTTTCCGCCCAGATGATCATCGAGCCGGAAGAGGTGTTTACCGCCACCCGAACCTTCTTTCCCGCCTCCACAGCTCTGCGGATGTCGTAAATCGTCTTCAGTTCCGAATCTCCCCGCACAGCCCAGCCCCAGGGGGTATCGGCATGGTGCCAGATGGTCCTGATCTCCCCCTTCGGAGACGCTACATAGGCCTCTTCCCCCTGCAGGTAAACGGTCTGCTCGGTCATGGTGACCGAACTCAAGGTCAATTCCCCGTCAAGCAGCCGCCTCATCCGGGCGCCTTCGGATCCTTCGGGAATCACCCTCACCCTCGTGCCGGTCATCTTTTCCATAATGGCCCCCCAGGCCGCAGCCGAGGCATGGGTCGCCGCGCCGACCGCCGGCGTTCCGATAAGGAGATCGCCGGACCATTTCCAGGGGCTCTGGGCCGGGGCGGAAACGGGGAAGATAAGGATGATCGCCAAAGCGGTCAAAATTCCCTCAAAGGAAAATCTCTTCTTTAACATCGGTCTCCTCCTTTCTTGACCCAGATAGAATTCCCTTGGGCGAATCTACCCGATCAGCAGTTTGGGCAGCCAGAGGGCGATCTGGGGAAAGATGATGACGATAATCAGGCCCACAGCCTGGAGGATAACAAAGGGGATGATGGATTTATAAATATCCCCCATGGTAACCGTTGGCGGGGCCACGGCTTTCATGTAAAACAGATTGAATCCGAAAGGCGGGGTCAGATATCCCATTTCCATGTTCATGATGAAAAGGATTCCAAACCATAAGGGATCAAACCCCAGGGATTTTATCACCGGAACAAAAACCGGGGTGCAGATCATAATGATCCCCGCGGGATCGAGAATACACCCTAAGAGGAAAAATATGACCTGCATGGTGATCAATACGGCATACTTCCCTCCCGGGATAGACAGGAGGATCCGCTCCATGAGCTCATGGGCCCCGGTCCCGGTATAGACGGCGGTAAAACTGTAGGCCCCGATGAGGATCCAGATGACCATGGCAGTCAGCCTTGCCGTTCTTATACAGGCCTCCTTTACCAGGGTCCAGGTGAGCTTGCGATAGAAGGCGGCCGAGATGACGGCCCCCAGGCAGCCCAGGGCTGCGGCTTCGGTGGCGGTGCAGATCCCCGCATAGATCGAGCCTAAAACCATGACGATGATCATACCGGGAAGGGCCACAGCCTTCAGGGCGATGATCTTTTCCCGGAGGGAGGCCCTTTCTTCCCGCGGCAGGGGAGGTCCCAGCGCAGGGTTGAACAGGCACCGGAGGCCGATATAGAGACAAAACAGAAACGAAAGGAGCAGACCCGGGAGGATACCCCCGGCGAAGAGGCCGCCGATGGATTCCCCGGTTAACGTCGCATAGAGGATCATGGGAACGCTGGGCGGGATGAGGACCCCCAGGGCCCCCCCGGCGGAAATGGCCCCCATGGCCATCTTCTTGTCATAGCCCCGCTTGAGCATCGCCGGCAGGGCGATCACCCCCATGGAAACCGTGGCCGCCCCGCTGATCCCCGCCATGGCGGCAAAGACGGTGCAGATGAGGACGGTGCCGATGGCGAGCCCCCCTTTCAACGGTCCCATCCAGCGGTGCATGAGGGTGTAGAGGTCGTCGGCCACCCCGGCCCTCTCGAGGATCATGGCCATGAAAATGAAGAGGGGAATCGCCAGGAGGGTGAACTTCCCCATGGCCCCGTAGGCCTGGGAGGTTATCAGATAGAGCCCCTTGTCCCCCCAGAGGAGGTAGCAGCCGATGACCCCCACCCCGCCCAGGGTGAAGGCCAGGGGAAGACCGAAGGCCAGGAACAGAACGATCGAGAGAAAAAGCAGGACGGTGATAACCTCGATGCTCATGGCTCCTCCTTTCCCGACAGAAGGAAGAGGATGGTCTTGAGATACCTTGCGAGGCCCTGAAGTAAGAGCAAAAGTGCCGCCAGGGGAAGAAACAGTTTGGTAGGATAAACCGGAGGAGCAAAGGTAGTCGGAGAGGTTTCCCGGATGGCAAGCGACTCCCAGCCGATGACCAGACCTTTCCAAAAGAGGACCCCTGCGAAACAGAAGAAGAGGGACCAGGTGATAAGATCGATCAGAGCCCTGCTCCGGGGTTTGAAGCGGTTATAGAGGATCTCCACGTTCACATGGGCGCCTTGTTTGAGCACGTATCCCCCCAGGAGGACCACGTAGGCCCCGTAGATGATCTGGGAGGTTTCGTGGGCCCAGATGGTGGGGTTTCCGAAGAAATATCTGGCTACTATCTCATAGAGGATGACCGCCGCCAAGATAATAACCAGATAACTTACCACCTTGCCCGTCTGTTCATTGATCTGATCTACCAGGGAAAGGAATCTGTTCATCGGGAAACCTCAATCCGTTTTTCCTGGGGAAAAAGACTAAACGGGTTCGCTTTCGGCTCCGGAATTCTCAGTCTATATGGCCGATCTTTTTCAGGAATTCCTTCAACATCGAGATTGCCCTAGCCGCCTCCGCGTCCCTGGCGGCCACCTTGTCCCACTGTTTCACAGCCACGTCCATCATCTTCTTCTGGTCTTCCGGAGGCAGGGTGGTAACGGTTACCTTGAAGTCCCGTTTCATCGTATTTAAGGCGGTCATCTCTTCAAAGCCGTATTCGATGGAGCGAACGGTAAGTCTTTCCCGGAGCGCCGAATCGAGGATCACCTGGAGATCCTTCGGCAGGGCATTGAAGGCGTCCCGGTTGATGATGATCACGTCGGTGCCGGCCATGGCGAGATCCGGCTGAACATAGAATTTGGCCACCTCGCAGAGTTTCATGCTGAGGGCGCCTAAGGCTGCCCCCCAATGTGCTCCGTCGATCACCCCGGTCTGGAGGGCCATGTAGAGCTCTTCCCCGGGGATCAGGGTCGGGGAGGCGCCTAAGTCTTTGAGCATATCGGCGATCATTCCCGAAGACCGGATCTTGTATCCCTTGAAGTCATCGAGTCGGCGGATGGGTTTCTTGCCGACCATCGCGGTGGGAAAGATCTTTTCGGTATAGTAGAGCAGGTTGTGTTTGGCATGGGCCTCTTTGAGCATATCTTCGAAACCGAGGGTATTGTGGAAATAAAGGCCCTCCGAGGCATCGCGAAAGGTGAGGGGCATATTGGCCGCCACCGCGGCGATGGGAACCACGGTCATCCAATAGGCCGGGCTTGCCACCGCGGCCTCGATGGTTCCCTTGCGGCAGGCGTCGAAGATCTCCCGGAAGGGAACCAGGGCCCCCGCAGGATGGAGGGTTATCAGCAACCTTCCGTCGGTGAGTTTCGCCAGCCGATTTTCCAGGAAGTCTTTAAGAGGTTTAAACGAGGCGCTTGCCGCGGGCCAGTGGGCCTGCATCTTCCACTTGAATACCTTCGGCGCGGGCACGCCGGGCGGTTGCGCCAGGAGAGTTCCCGAGCCCACGGCGAGGAAAAAGACAACCAGGATCAATGAAAAATATCTTTTCATGACACACCTCCTTTTCCTTAAATAAATGAGTCCAAATTACCTGTTAATTTACGGCCTCCTGGCCTCATTGGGCCCAGGAGGGCTCCGGGAAACTTAAGAAACGGGAAAGATCGGTCAAATTAAAGTGGGTTGATCGGTCGGTGCCGGCAGAACTCGCCTTTCACAATACGAAAGCCTTGAATAATGTCGTTTTGCGCTGGCAGCCATCGGGTCATTTCGAGGGGCGTAAGCGACGAGAAATCTTGCCTCCAGGCTGTTTAAGATTTCTCCCTGCGGTCGAAATGACAAAACCGGCAGTTATTCAAAGCTCGCGGATACCGTATATCCCTTTCCAGACCGCCGCTGCAATACCTAATGAATATAAGTATTATACTAGGGTTTTGCTTATATTATGACAGGGAGATGAGAAAAGACATGAGATTGTCCTTTTCTTTCCAGAGACCGACCTTTTTCCTGATGTGGTCCCGGTGGAAGTCAACGGCACCTTTGGAGATATTCAGGATCCGGGCTATCTCTTTGGTCGTCTTGCCCTCTTTGACCAGATTGGCCACCTGAAACTCTTTCGGGGTGAGTTTGAATTGCTTCAAGGTTAGATTTCTCAGGAAAGGGGAGACGATGTTGATGAGATTCGTTTCGATGGTGTTTAGATAAACCGCCTGATCCGCGGTCAACCTTTCCTTCTTCAACTCGCCTATGTACGGCATGATTATTTCTCTTACGTTGGAGAGGATGTTTCTCTCCAGCTCCAGCTTGTCTTCCTCCCGCTGTTTTAAGAGGACCTTCAGGGCCGTATTGGATTCGGCCAGAAACCGGGATTGGATCTCCAGCTCCCTTTCCTTTTCCTTCAGGGCCTCTTCCGCCTGTCTCCGTTTCGTCACATCCCGGGCGAGACACCTGAATCCGCAGGGGTTGCCGGATTTGTCCTGCATGAGCGAGGCGGACATCTCCCGGAACATCTTGGTTCCGTCTTTCCGGATGATCTGATAATCGAAGACTTCCGCAGGTTTGCCTGTACGATAAATGGCATTGAATATCGTGAAGATCCGCTCTACCGCATCCTGGGCCACATACCTCCGGTAGTTCATCCCGGTCATTTCTTCCGGGCTGTAACCGAGCATATTTACGGCGGCCTTATTGAAAAAGGTAAGATTTCCGGCCAGATTCAGCTCAAGATAGGCCTCTTCGATCTCCTCGAGGATCGTTCTATACTTCTCCTCGCTTGACTGGAGATCCTCCTTCATCCGCAGATGTTCCTGCTGGATCGTCTCCAAATCCCCGATTCGTCTCTTCAGTCTGGCCAATTCCTTAAGGAGACGGTTATCTTCATTCCCCTTTCCGCCCACCTCTTCGGTTTTCCCCTTCACCTTCCCTGCCCTATTTTTTCTTCCTGGCCTTCTCAAGCATTACCTTAGGCAGCAGGTAATCGACGGTCCCCTCGTATCTCACCCCCGGCCACCCGTATTCCGGTACCGGCCAGACGCAGCGCAGCTTTCCCTCCTGCCACTGGGTGCCTACGGAGGTTACAAATCCCGGCCCCCAGGTTACATCATGGTCCCTGCCGAAGACGAGCCTCCCGGCGACGCCTGAAAAATCGGTTTTTTCCAACTCTTCCACCACCCTGGAAGGGGAGATCGTCTTCGCCCGGGCGACCGCCTCGCTTAAGATCTTGATCCCGTCATAGGCGCCGACCGCGGTGTAATGAGGAAAGTCCCCGTATTTCTTTTGAAATTTGTCAAAAAAAGGGATTGTCTTATCGGTAATCTTCACCCGGGCCACCGCGTTGGCGGTGAATTCATAATTTCCCATCCCCGAGGTGGCCTTCCAGAATCCGGCCCTCTGGGCCTCGGCATTGATCCCGACGGAGGCCGCCGGAATCTTGAGATCGCCCCACTGTTTGGCATAAACTGTTCCCACCGCCCCGGCAAAGGCGGTAAAAATGATGTGGGCGCCGGCACTTCTAATGGCGGAAAGCTCCGCGGTCACATCGGTCGCCTTAAACGAAGGCCGCCATACCCCCACAACCTTCATCCCCAGGGTGGGCAGAACATTCCGGGCCGCCTCCACCACCGGATCGGCCCAGACGGCCTTTTCCGCAATGACCGCCACCTTCGGCTCCTCGACGCCCAGTTTCTTGGTAACTACATCCCCTACCATAGCGACCAGGGTGAAGATGATCTGCCCCAGATAATTGGAATTGACCGGGGTTGCCCGGAACCAGTATTTGTATCGCTCGTAACTGGTCGTCACCCGGGAGCACAACTCGGGATGGGCGGCCCCGAGGCCGATGAAGATCTTTTTGTAATCCATGGCGATCTCCTGCATGGCAAAGACCGCCTCGGTCCTGAATCCCCCCAGGAGGAAATCGACCTTCTCGTAGGTAATGGCCCGCTCCATCGCATTGGCGGCGTCGGGAATGCTCTGTTCTTCGTTGGAATCTATCTTGACGAGCCTGATGGGAATACTTTTTTCACCGACCTTAAAACCGCCCCGGGCATTGATCTCGTCCCGGGCCAGTTGGGCCCCGTGCCACATGTGCTCTCCCGGGGTGAAGGCCATGGGGCCGATAATCCCGATCTTTATTTCCCTGGCGCTGGCCGCACCGGCAGGGTGAAGGAAAAGCGACAAGAGACCAAGGATAAAAAGTGAGATCCCTTTGACCATCCTTTTCATTTTTCCCTCCCTTTTACCGTTCGGAAATTATCCTGCCGTGAAGGGGGCCAAGACTTTACTTTGTTTGATGTTCCTTGATCAGGGAAATGAGATTTCGAACCTCCTCTTGAGGAACCTTCCCCTTGTGGATAAACAGGCAAACCCGGTTCTTGTCGAGGAGAACGGCATCGGAGGAGTCCCTCTTGAGCCCCCAGAGGTTAAGGAGGGTATGGTTCGGATCCATGAGAATTATCGCCCCGGTTTTATCCTGTTTGCTCTTTACGATCTGCCTTATCAAAAAATTAGGTTTGATCGTATCCTTGAGGTTGGTGACGCCGAAACTCCGAAAGGCCTTCAGATCGAATCCCCCGGCTTCCCTTTCTTTGATCAGGGCGTCTTCGACGTGGGCGTTTAAGTCCTTCTCGTCGGGATCAACATACATGATAAAGAGAACCCGGCCGGTGAATTCCGGGGAATTCAACGAATATTCCTTGCCCTTGGCGTCGTTCAACTTGAAATCCGGGGCCTGATCCCCGACCTTAAGGCCGCTCGCCCCGGCCACCCCCGTCCAGAGTAGAACCAAACAAAGAACAAAATATCTTTTCAAGTCTCTACCCTCCTTAGTTTCGTCAAGTCCCCTTGAGGAAGAACTTTATTCCCGGTCTTACCTATCTTGTGAGCCTGGCGGCGATTGAGGCCACATGCCGGCCCTGGAACCGGGCAGCGGCCAGCTCGTTTTCGCTGGGCCAGCGCTCCCCTGCGCTTCCGGCAATGGTGGAGGCCCCGTAAGGAGATCCCCCGGTCACCTCGTCGGTCCTCGTCTGACCGGGAAACGAGTACGGCAGCCCTACGACGACCATTCCGTGATGAAGCAGGGTGATCTGGAAACTCAAGATGGTCGATTCCTGACCGCCGTGTTGAGTCCCGGAGCTGGTAAAGACGCTGCCTACCTTTCCGACCAGGGCCCCCCGCGCCCAGAGCCCCCCCGTTGCGTCGAGAAACTGGCGCATCTGTCCGCACATGTTACCGAAGCGGGTAGGGGTTCCGAAAATGACCGCATCCGCCGCGGAGAGTTCCTCGAGGGTACAGATCGGTATGTCGGCGAAGGTCCGCTGCGCCTCCAGGGCCCCCATCTTCCTTAGG
>JBBIJM010000068.1:0-13419 GCA_037445955.1 Syntrophobacterales bacterium | reverse complement strand
CAACGACTTCTGGTGCAATCAATTTTCCGGGTGTGACGGGCGGTGTGTACAAGGCCCGGGAACGTATTCACCGCGGCATGCTGATCCGCGATTACTAGCGATTCCGACTTCATGAAGTCGAGTTGCAGACTTCAATCCGAACTGAGGATGGCTTTTTGAGATTTGCTTGCCCTCGCGAGCTTGCCGCTCTTTGTACCACCCATTGTAGCACGTGTGTAGCCCTAAGCATAAAGGCCATGAGGACTTGACGTCATCCCCACCTTCCTCCGGCTTAACACCGGCAGTTTCTTTAAAGTGCCCAACTGAATGATGGCAATTAAAGACAAGGGTTGCGCTCGTTGCGGGACTTAACCCAACATCTCACGACACGAGCTGACGACAGCCATGCAGCACCTGTTTTCAGGCTCCCCGAAAGGCACTCTCCTGTTTCCAGGAGATTCCTGAAATGTCAAGCCTAGGTAAGGTTCTTCGCGTTGCATCGAATTAAACCACATGCTCCACCGCTTGTGCGGGCCCCCGTCAATTCCTTTGAGTTTTAGTCTTGCGACCGTACTCCCCAGGCGGTTCACTTAATGCGTTAGCTTCGGCACTGAGGGGGTCAATACCCCCAACACCTAGTGAACATCGTTTACAGCGTGGACTACCAGGGTATCTAATCCTGTTTGCTACCCACGCTCTCGCGTCTCAGCGTCAGTATGGGGCCAGAAAGTCGCCTTCGCCGCCGGTGTTCCTCCTGATATCTACGAATTTCACCTCTACACCAGGAATTCCACTTTCCTCTCCCCTACTCTAGCCAAGCAGTTTCAAATGCACTTCCTGAGTTAAGCCCAGGGCTTTCACATCTGACTTACTTAACCGCCTACACGCTCTTTACGCCCAATGATTCCGAACAACGCTTGCACCCCCCGTATTACCGCGGCTGCTGGCACGGAGTTAGCCGGTGCTTCCTCCGGTGGTACCGTCAAGCAGAAAGGCTGTTAACCTCCCTGCATTTCTTTCCACCCGACAGAGCTTTACGATCCGAAGACCTTCCTCACTCACGCGGCGTTGCTGCGTCAGGGTTTCCCCCATTGCGCAATATTCCTCACTGCTGCCTCCCGTAGGAGTCTGGACCGTGTCTCAGTTCCAGTGTGGCTGATCATCCTCTCAGATCAGCTAACCATCGTCGCCTTGGTAGGCCATTACCCTACCAACTAGCTAATGGTACGCGGACTCATCCTTCAGCGAGGGCTTGAATCAGAGGCTCTCTTTGACTGCTCTGCCGCAGCAGAACAGTGTTATTCGGTATTAGCCCACCTTTCGGTGGGTTATTCCCAACTGAAGGGCAGATTATCCACGCGTTACGCACCCGTTCGCCACTTTACTCGCCCGCCGAAGCAGGCTTTCTCGTTCGACTTGCATGTGTTAGGCACGCCGCCAGCGTTTGTTCTGAGCCAGGATCAAACTCTCCAGTTTTTATACTTTACGAGTTTTCTCTCAATTGAAAAAAAAGGACCCAGAAAATCATCTACCCACTATTCAATTTCCAAAGAGCCAGTTAGTAACGAGCTGCCTTCTCTACCCCAACAGCCTTTTTGTGTCAAGCCTTTTTTTCGACTTTTTTTTAGCCTTTTTTTATACCGCACAAAGCCGCTGTCAGAATGTGGGGCAGTTATATAACCGCCGCCGATTCCTGTCAAGGGTTTTTTTATTCCCGCCAAAGATCCGATATCCGGCCGATTTCCTTTACAATATCTTACCCGGCCGGTCAACACCTATCAGACATAGGGCTTTCCTTTCCTGCCGTCAATAACAGTTTGACAAAGATATCCCAATGTTCTAAATGGGAAGTAGTTCCTTTGCAGATTTGCGGGAACGAGCAACTATGAGAGGTTATATATGCTAGGTGGAATAGGAATGCCGGAGCTCCTCGTTATCCTGGTGATCATTTTGATTATCTTCGGGGCGGGCAAACTGCCGGAGATAGGCGGGGCGATCGGCAAGGGAATAAAGAACTTCAAGAAAGCATCCAAGGAACCGGAAGAAATCGATGTAACCCCCGATTCCAAGAAGGTGGAAGACAAGAATTAGGGGCTTTCCCAACCGCCCTTGCCGCTGCAAAGGCCGGAGCGCCCCTGCCGGGAGGTCTTTTTACCTAAACCGGGGCAGGAAACCTGACGAAGGCTTGAGCAGGCGCCCCACAGACTGGGCACGCCTCCGGCAGAATCTGATCCGACACATAGCCACAAGTGCCGCAGACGAAATAATCCGTCTCCTTCTCATTCACCAGATGATCCAGGGCCTCCTTATACAGCCTCCCATGGGTTGCTTCCACATCACGGCTCTGAGCAAAATGCAAGGCGGCCAGGGAATCCCCCGCCTCTTCCGCGTCCCTGATGAACTGCCCATAGGCCACCTCGGCGATCCTGGTTTCAGACTCGAAGCTTGCGGCAAGATTCTCTTCCGTACCCTTTATCCCGCCGAGCCTGCGCAGGGCATTTATGGCGTGCACCTCCTCGGAAAAGGCAATGGCCTTGAACAGATTAGCCATCTGGAGATATCCTTCTTCCCTTGCCTGATCGGCAAAGGCCAAAAGCCTTAGCACCGCCTTGGCCTCGCCGGCAAAGGCCGTAAGAAGATCCTGCCTTACCTTTTCGTCCATTGCCAACCCCCCTGAGGATGAAATCCCTTCAGTTTCTGTTACCCAATCTTTATTCCGGGGCGAATTCATCCTTGCCGGCCCCGCAAACCGGACAGGTCCAGTCATCGGGGAGCTTCTCGAAGGGAACCCCGGAAGGGATTCCGCCATCCTCGTCTCCTTGAGCCGGATCATATACATACCCACAAACCCCGCATACGTACCTTTTCATCTTGCGCTCCTTTCTTTTAGTCTCCGGTTCTTACGGCAGCCGATCCTTCCCTCAGAATCTCAGCGAGGGAAAGGCCCCGCTTATAGCAATCCTCAAGCACCGTCCCGCCCGGACGGTTCTTTACCTTGAGGCCATCTCCGGCAAGCTCCGCCTTCATCCCCTTCAGATACTCCTCAATCTGGCCCACCGCCTCTCCGGACCAGCCGTAAGAGCCGAACGACTGGGCCAGAAGATCCTTGGGCCTCAACCCTTTGATGTAGGTTAACACATCGGCCACCGACGGCAGCAGGTGATTGTTCAGGGTCGATGAACCTACCAGAAGGGCTCCAGCATCTAAGAGTTCGTACATCACGTCGCTCCTGTGAAAGGCATCGGTCGACATCAGCTTGACCTTTGCCCCCCCTGCCGCCATCCCCTCAGCCAGCGCCCGGGCCATGAGCTCCGTATTGCCCCACATGGTTCCGTAAACGATAACCCCTTTTGAAGTGGTCTTTCGCCTCGCCCATTTCTGATACAGATCTATAATCCGGCCGATCCCCTCCCCCCTCCAGATCGGACCGTGATCCGGGGCAATCATCTTTAAAGGGATCCCCATTTTAACCACCCGCTCGATAAGCTTGGTTATCAATCCTGAATAGGGCATGAGAATATTGGCAAAATATGTTGCGGCCTCATATTCCAAAATTGCCGGATCGAGCTGGTCATAAAATCTCTCAAAAGTGGCCAGATGCATCCCGAAGCCGTCCTGGGAAAAGAGCAATTCATCCTCGTTTAAATAGGTGATCATGCTGTCGGGCCAGTGAAGCATCCTCGTTTCCAGAAACGTGAGATTCATATCCCCCAGATTCACCTTGTCCCCATCGTTTACCGGGGTCAATTCCCCCGGCAAATCAAACAGTTCCCGAAGGACCCTAACCCCTGTCCGGGAGGCGAAAACCTTCTGCGGCTTGATCTCTTCCATCACCGCCGCGAGGGACCCCGAATGATCCCTTTCGGCATGATTGGAAACTATGTAATCAATCTCCCCGGGCGGGAGGATCTTTGAGATCCGGGAGATCATCTCCTCCTTAAACGGGGCCTTTACCGTATCTATAAGGGTAACCTTCTTCCCCATAATCAAATAGGCATTATAGGTTGTCCCCCGCCTTGTTTCATAGCCGTGGAAATCACGGATGTTTGTGTCTATCGCCCCTACCCAGTAAACGTGTTTGCTTATCTGAACCGGCATGAAGCATCTATCCATCATCTACACCTCTCCCTTAAAGCAAGAAAATCCCAGATCGAAGGCCTTCATATTAAGATCGACCTTATCCCGGGTGATAACCTCTTCGATATTTCTCCTGAACCCCTCCCTGCTCAGGGGCAGCTCTCCCAAACCTGCCGTTGCCCCCATCATGATCACATTGCTCAAGATAGGGCTCCCCAGCTCGAGGGCCGCTCTTGTGGCCTCGATATACCACACCTTGGCCGCCAGATCTTCAAGGGCATCCTTAATCTCTTCCAGGGCCGGATAGGAAAGCTGCCCGGCAATCACCCCGGCAGGATAGATGGGACGGGTATTGGTCAATACCTTCACCTCCTGATTCCCGTACCGGCCGAGAACCCGGATGGCCTCGACGGGTTCGAGAGTCACCACCAGATCCGCCTTGCCTCCGGGGATCTGGGGACTAAAAAAAGAGCGGGCGGAGATGCGCAGATGGCTCATGACCGATCCTCCCCGTTGAGACACACCGAAGCTCTCCCCTACGGTAACCCATAACCCCTCCTGAACGAGCATCCCCGCCAGGATTTTAGAGGCAAGCACGTTTCCTTGACCTCCGACCCCGGCGATGATCAGATTGTAGGGATCTTTCCTGAGCCCGATTTCCCTCATCTAAGCCGCCTCCTTACCCTTGATCGCCGAGACGGGGCAGATCGAGATACAGACGCCGCAACCGGCGCAGACAACCTCATCTATCTTCGCCTTGCCCGTCATCCTGTCATTGAACAATCCGGGACAGCGAAAGCTTCGGGTGCAGAAGCGATTGCAGCCGCATTTCTCGCTTATGCAGAGGGATTCATCTACCGTCATCTCGTAGCGCTTCTTGCCCTTTTTCTCCGGACTCAAGGCGCAGATCTGCCTCAAGATCAATACCCTTGGTCCTTCCCCGTCCTCGATCAACTCGCTTAATTTTCTCGTTGTTTCGTCCAGATCGAAGGGGTCCGCCGACTCCACCCTGGCCCCGATCGACCGGCAGACCAGGGCGATATCGATCTTCGGCACCGGCTCCCCCAGGGCGTCGATCCCCAAGCCCGGATGAGGCTGGAAGCCGGTCATGGCCGTCCCGCTGTTGTCGAGAATGATCAAGACTATATCGGCCCGGTGATGGACCGCATTGATCAGGGCGGGAATGGCCGCATGAAAGAAGGTGGAATCGCCGCAGACGGCGAGCACCGGCTGGCGAAAGCCGAATTGACCCAGCCGTCCGAAGCCGGAGGCAAGCCCCAGGCCGGAACCCATCGAATGGAGGGTCTTGAGGGTGCCAAATCCACAGGGGAACATAGCCATGGTGTAACAGCCGATATCGCCGCAGACGAAACCCCGCCGGCCGTCCAATTCTACCGCCTTATAAATGCTGAAAAACGAGGCCCGGTGGGGGCACCCGGGACAGAAGGTCTGTTCCCTTGTCGGGGCGAGGCTCAGGGCTTTCGACTGGGCCTTTCTTTGGTATTCCGACGGCCCCGGACAGGCGACATCCCCTAAAACCTTGCCTATTGCCGTCATGACGAGATCGGGGTTGAGCTCTCCCACCGAAGGCAAAACCCCGTCGCGCTTGCCGAAAAAAGCCTTGCACCCCACCTCTTTCGCCAGCTCCGCCCCGAGGACCTTCAGGTTCTCCTCAAGGAAGGGAATCACCTCCTCCACAACGAGGACCTTCTCCGTCTGGGCCAGGTGTTTCTTGATCAAATCCGAAGGCAGAGGCCAGGTCGTAGTCAGCTTGAGAAGACCCACCCTGTCTTGTAATCCCAGGATTTCTATCGCCTCCCGGCAGTAAAGGGAGCAGGCGCTGCCGGTAATAACCAAAAGTTCCGGACAGGCCGGACCATGGTATGTATTAAAGGGGCTCCCCTCGAAAATCTCTTTGGCCTTTCTGATTTTCTCCTGCTGCAGGGCGTGTTTGTACAGAACCGGCGCACTGGCTACGGCCCCTTCGAGGGGATCGAGGATAAAACCATCGCAGCGGAATTCCGCCTGTCCCGAAGGAAGGGCGAGCTTTCCCAGGGTTACATTTCCGCTTGCGTGAGAGAGGCGGGTGACGCTTCTCACCATCACCAGCGTCTTGAGTTCTTCCGAGAGCTGAAACGCCCAGGCGGTCAAGTCCTTGGCCTCCTGAAAATCCCCCGGTTCGAGCAGGGGCAATTCGAGCATCCGGGCAAAATGACGGGAATCGCCCTCGTTTACGCTGGAGAGGGCCCCGGGGTCTTCACAAAGGACGAGGACCAGGCCGCCCCTCGTGCCCGAGGCGGCCAGATGAAGGAGAAAATCCGAGGCGACATTGACCCCGTTCTGCTTCAGGGAGCACAGGGCCCGCAGTCCGGCGAAAGAGGCCGCCGCCGCCACTTCCAGCGCCACCTTCTCATTTGCCGACCATTCGACATACAGGTTTCGCTCGACGGCCACCCGGGCCAGGTTTTCCAGGATCTCCGAGGAAGGGGTTCCGGGATACGCGGCGGCGACATTCACCCCGGCCTCCAGGGCGCCCCGGGCGATGGCCTCGTTGCCCATAAACAGGCAAACCATCCCCTCGGTCTCATTTTGCAGTTTCGACATGCCTCAATCCTCCCCGACGGACCTTCATTCAAATATCTCCCAGACCGGAAAAAATCGCTGAAACCGCCGGATCCTGCCTGGTTAAGTATCCGAGTTGATCTATATCCCCGCTTTTCTTAATGAGATTCGTAAGCGCCGTCTCCTTTTTCTTCCTCGCCGCCTTCTTTAACTCACCCAGGGTCCCCGGAGGAACCGGACGAAATTCCAACACCCCCCTTTCCCGGGCCTGCTTCACGATCTCCTCACCTCTGGCAGAGCGGACAATAAGCTGGTTCCAGGTCTTGGACTCGGACCAATCCTCCTTAAGCCTCGCAGATCCCACGGAGATATCGGAAAATTCCGCGGTGGTATCGAAACAATAGCTGCAGGCCGGCCTGATCAGGGGACGGAGCCGCTCCATCTCTATGGCAAAGCTCCCTTCTCCGGTATAGATTTCCAGTTCGTCCTTTTTAGGGGGAATATCCATCCCGCAAATGGCCTCGATCCTGGTTACGGCCCCAAGCAACGATACAAATCCCCGCCAGTCAAGGGTCCAGCCGCAAAAAAGGCCAATGATCATGGTCAAGTTCCGGCTCGGATTTTCCTCTTCCGCCGCCCTGAGGCGCATCTTCGCCAGGGCCTGGATCTGGCAGGGGGTTGCTACGATCCCGATCTTCCCCTTCGCCTCCCGGGCCGCCCGATTCAACTCGGCAATCACAGGGGAGACCAGAAAGCGGCTCTTACCCATCTTCTGGATCTCCCTTTCGGCCCTCACCGTTACCCCCTGTTGACTGAAACGCCCCGCCCCTTCGGACAATATGGCCTCCTCAATGAGACCCTCCCCGAGGGCAAAACTCATCAGGGCGGTAACGGTTCCACCATGCTGGGCCGTCTTTCTGACCCTTTCATCGGCAGCCCGGACCAGGTGATAACCCTTCACCGGCCCGAGTTCCGGGGTTAAATCCCCTTTATCCGTCAGATTTTCTTGTAAACCGCTCAGATCGAGACCTGTCCGTGGGCAAAACGAGTAACATCTGCCATCACTAAGATCGCATTTATGAAGGGCAACGGTTCGATCCCGATAGACGGCAAAGTATGGGCAGAGGGCTGAGCAGGCTCCGCAGCCTGTACATAGCCCCTGATTGATCACCCGGGCAAGTAGCTCCCCCTGTCCCCGGCCTCCTTCCATAGCCACCTCCAGCCCCGAATTAAAACGGTTTATCCATATCATCTGGCAAGATTATGTCAAGAACGAGAAACCGGTTTGATCAGATTTTGATCTTGACAATTGCCGCGGTGGCAATTATACCAATGGAAAAGCTTTACCATGGCCATCGGGAGGGCCAAGATGAGCATTGTTGATGTGGCCGTCAGGGCGAAGGTATCGATCGCCACCGTATCGAGGGTAATCAACAACAGTCCCCACAAGGTAAACCAGATCACCAAAGAGAGGGTGCTTTCGGCGATCAGGGAACTCGACTACCGTCCCAATGCCCTGGCCAAGGCCCTTTTATCCAAAAAAACCATGTCCGTAGGAATCATTATTCCCGATATCTCCAATCCCTACTACACCGAGATAGTCCGGGGTATCCAGGACATAAGCGATCAATACCGTTACGGTGTCATTCTTCTCAATACCGACCGCAACCAGGAGAGGATCATCAGGCATATCTATTTCTTGAGAGAAAAGGCGGTGGACGGGATCATCTTCAGCGGCGGGATCATCCACGGGGACAAGGTACTCTCGGCCCTTAAGCCCCTCAAAGAGAGGGTGGTCGTCATCGGCCGGCACCCGGTCGACTTCCCGGCCGTCGTCATCGACAACATCGGCGGGGCGGAAAAGGCGACCGAGCACCTCCTTGCCCTTAATCACAGAAACATCGGATTTATCGGCGGGCCGGAAAAATCAACCTCCGCCCGGGATCGCCTGACGGGATACAGACACGCCCTGACCCAGCGCGGTCTTCCTTTCGATAAAAATCTCATCCGCAAAGGAGACCTCACTTATAACAGCGGCTATCTCCTCGCCCGGGATCTTCTGGAGAAGGAGAGGCCCACGGCGATCTTCGCCGATAACGATCTGATGGCCCTGGGGGTGATCCGGGCGGCAAGGGAATCCGGCCAGCGGGTGCCGGAGGATCTGGCGGTGGTAGGATTCGACAACATCCCCTTGAGCGCCTATTCCGATCCGTCCCTGACCACCGTCGAGATCCCGATGTATCAGGTAGGCAGGGCGGCCTTGGAAATGCTGCTCAATGTTATCGACAGGAAGGATACCGAACAATTCCGCTGGTTCAACACCAGGCTGATCATCAGGGGGTCTACCGGGGAAAACAGGCTCCCCTTAAGAAATCAGACGGACTTGACTTTTCCCGGCCATTTGATAAGGAATGGAAAACCTTTACCAGAGACGTTAAACGAGAAAGGAGACATTAAATGACGGAACTTAAGAAATACAACCTGCTCGAGCTGCCTTGGACGGACATTGCCGCCTGGCTGAAAGCCGGAGGCGACGTGGTCATGATCCCGATTGCCAGCATCGAAAAACACGGCCATCATGTTCCGCTGGGGGTGGATTCGTTCACCACCATGGGGAGCGTCGAAAGGGCGGCTCTGAAGGCAAGGGTGTTATACGCCCCTCTGATGCCCTACGGCCATTCCCCCCACCACATGGGCGAGCCGGGATGGGGAACGGGGAGCATCTCTCTGCCCGCGGAGGTCTATAGACAGGTGCTCTACGCCATCGGCCGCAGCCTTATCTATTCCGGGTTCAACAAACTTGTCTATGTTTCCCACCATGGAACCAATATGGGCCCTCAGGCGGAGGTATTGCGAACCTTACGTGCGGAGACGGGCTGTTTCTGCGCCTATTACAAAACGCCGACGGAACGGGAATGCGCCGTCGTAGCCGATCTGATGAACGGCCCACCGGAAGAAACCCCGGGCTGGCACGCTGGAGAACTGGAGACCTCGACCTGCATGGCCTACCTTAAGGAGAAGGGTCTTTACGAAGGATCGATCTTCATGGACCGGGCCAAGCCGGACCGGGCCCACGCCCCCCGCTGGATGGGACCGGCCTTCTCCAAAAAAGACGGCACCAACACGGTGATCTTTGGCGGCTCGGAAAACATCTTCGTCCCTATGGAACATCACGAGTATTCGGACACCTCGACCATCGGTAACCCTTTGCGGTCGAGCGAAGAACAGGGTTTTGCCGTTTTCGAAAGGATCAGCGACCATCTGGCCGCCTTTCTCAATGAGGTAAAGAAATTCGACTTTAAGGTCCCGGAGGAAAAGCGCGACTGGCCGGGCAGGTTCTGGAAGGGATAGGCTTCAAGGGGAATGGTTCTTCCCTGCCGGGAAGATTTACTGGTTCGGAAATAAACGTATTTAGGCAGGCCGGTTTTTAACACCGGGCTGAGCGGCTGTTAATGGGCTTGGACCGTCACAAAGTCATAGCCGTTTTGGGAACCCTGGATACCAAGGCCAGAGAAGTCCTTTACTTAAGAGACCTTTTTTGGGCGGGAGGATATCCCACGGTCATCATAGACGTTGGGTTCCTCACGGCCAGGGGAAACCTGTCGGACATCACCAACACCGAGGTTCTCAAGGGCATCGGGATAGATATAAAAACCCTCGTTTCCGCAGGCAATCGGGATGAGATGATGGATGCCATGGGGCGGGGGGCGGGGAGGCTTCTTGTCGAAATGCACCGGGAAGGCAAGCTCGCCGGAGTGATCGCCCTGGGCGGCAACCAGGGCTCGGCCATAGGTGCCCTGGCGATGCGAGACCTGGCCTTTGGCCTCCCCAAAATCCTGATCTCAACGGTGGCCTCGGGCAACATCAGGCCTTACGTGGGTTGCAAGGACATAGCGGTGTTTCCCGCGGTAGGCGACCTTGTGGGCGGACCAAATCCGGTCACCGGGACGAGCCTGGCAAATGCCGCCTCGGCCCTGATGGGGATGGCGGGAAAAGAGACCCCGGTTATCATGAATCAGCCTGGAGTCAATATCGCCCTGAGCGCCCTGGGGAATACCGAGCAGGCGGCGAGCCTGGCGGGGGATCTACTTAAGGACAGAGGCTTTCAGGTCATCCCTTTTCACGCCTCCGGGGCGGGCGGCTCGGCGATGGAAGAGCTTATTCAAAACGGAATCTTTGCCGGGGTTCTCGACTTGACCATCCATGAACTTACGGAAGAGGTGGTGGGGGCCGGCGTCTATCAGCCGGTTAACCCGGGCAGACTGAAGGCCGCCGGCGGGAAGGGGATCCCCCAGGTAGTTTCTCCCGGGGGGATGGAATATCTCTGTTTCGGCCCCCGGGAAACGATTCCGACAAGGTTCCGCAAGAGAAAGATCTATATGCACAACCCTTACAATGCCAACGTCAAGGCGACCCGGGAGGAACTCAAGCGGACCGCCTTGGCCATGGCGGAGCGGCTAAACGCCTCCCGGGGTCCGGTGGCGGTGATGATACCGCTTCGGGGCTGGTCGGTATACGGGGCCGAGGGCGGGCCTCTTTATGATGGCAAGGGCAACGAGACCTTTGTAAAAACCCTCAAGGGCCATCTTAAAAAGTGTATTATCCTAAAAGAGATAGACGCCCGAATCAACGATTCCCCTTTCGTCCACGCCTGCGTCAACCAGTTGATCAAATTTCTCCCAAATCACAGTGATATTTTGAGGATAAAATGAAAATGCCATCGGACATCATAAGCGAGCTCCGAGAGGAATTGGCCGGCTACTCCAGAATGGCCTTCAGCAGGCGGCTGGTCAGCGGAACCGGCGGAAACTTAAGCATTCGGATTCCCGAGACCGACACCGTCTTGGTCACCCCCCGCGGAGTATCTCTGGGGGAGGTGGGGGAGGAGTCGAGCCTCCTTTTGGATCTGAACGGCGCCATCCTTGAGAATCCCCGGAACCTGGTCCCTTCGAAGGAATCATCGTTCCACCTGGCGGTCTATAGGCACAGGCCCGAGGCAGGCGCGGTGGCCCATCTTCACCCGCCCTTTGCCACGGCCTATTCCGCCTTGGGCAACCCCCTCCCTCTGGTTACCGTAAGCAGCCGGGTAAACCTGGCGGAGGTACCCTGTATCGACTGCGCCCTGCCCGGATCGGAGGAACTCTGCGACCTCGTCCGGAAGGGGATAGACTGTTACCCCAACTCCCGGACAATGCTCATGAAGGACCACGGGATCCTGGCCATAGGGGCGGATTTAAAGACGGCCTTTTACCTCGCGGATCTGGTCGAAGATACGGCCAACGTCGCTTATCTTGTCCATAATCTCAAGGCCCGGGGAGATTGAATTGTCGCCTATGATAATCACCAAAGGAGGTGAAAGATGAGTTCCAAGGGAGAGGGAACGTTTTACTCCATTCCCAGGACTATGGCCGCCTGGGTTCTCGATGATCCGGAGACCTTCAGGCTTACGGAAAAACCGGTGCCCGAGCCGGGGCCGGCGGAGGTTCTGGTGAGGGTGGATGCGGTGGCCATCTGCGGAACCGATGTGGAGATCATAACCAAGGGTCTGCCCGCCTGGATAGAAGGCGGCCTGCCGTTTAACAGGAATTTTACCCCGGGGCATGAATACATGGGCACCGTGGTAAAGCTAGGGGCTCAGGTGGACGAGTTTTCGACAGGCCAGCGGGTGGCGGTGGAAATCCATGCGGGCTGCGGCCGCTGCTCAAGATGCCGGGAAGGGATGTACACCTCCTGCCTCAACTACGGTCTGAACTACGGAAGTCATAACAAGGGCCATCGGGCCAACGGTTTTACCACCGACGGCGGCTTTGCCGAATATGCGGTGAATAACCTCAATACCCTGGTTCACGTCCCGGACGGGATGAGCGATGAAGAGGCTACTCTGATCGTAACCGCCGGAACCGCCATGTACGGAATCGATGTTTTAGGGGGCCTGATCGCGGGGAAGAGCCTGGTGGTAACCGGTCCCGGGCCGATCGGCCTGATGAGCGTCGCCGTAGCCAAAGCCCTGGGGGCCGAACCGGTCATTCTTACCGGAACCCGGGAGGCGCGACTTAAGATCGGGAGGGAATTGGGGGCGGATCACGTAATAAACGTTCAGAAAGAGGACCCCGTCGCCGCGGTCAAGCAATTAACCGGCGGCATCGGGGTTGATTATGTGATGGAGTGCTCCGGGGCGGGAAACGCCCTGAACGAGGCCCTGGACCTGGTAAACCGCGGCGGAAGGATCTGTCTTGCCGCCTTCCCGGGCGAGCCGGTGCCCGTTGATCTTGCCAAACTGGTGCGGAACAACATTTACGTCTTCGGCATCCGCGGGGAAGGGAAAAGCGCAACCCACCGGGCCGCGGCCCTAATGGCCCAGGGGCGGTTCAACGCCAAACTTATGCATACCCACACCTTCGGCTTCCCGGATGTTCCCCTGGCCTTCAAGTATTTCCGGGAGAGGATCGAAGACGCCATCAAGGTTGTGATTAAAGTTAAGGCAAAATAATTATAGCTATTGGCCAACTGCTGTAAGGAGGTTCTAACCGATGCAAGAGAGCATGTACCAGATGATGAAGGTCGGCATCGTCCACTTCAAGGCTTACCCGGGCATTGAAAGGGGCGAGGGCCCGATCCTGGAAACCCTGGAGAAGATCTGCGCCGACGATTTCTGGACCGCCGTCGAGGTGGGCTGGATGAGGGACTATCGGGTCGTCAACACCGCCCGGCAGATGCTCGACCAGAGCCATCTGACCGTCTGCTATGCCACCCAGCCCAAGGTGCTCACGCTGAAGCTGAACCTGAACTCGTTTGAGGAAA